>NZ_JBFRFR010000037.1:0-81282 GCF_052114925.1 Bradyrhizobium sp. 2TAF36
GCTCCCCGTCTCCGCAACCTGACCAGCTCCGACGGAGCAATCGCTACCGGCGTGTCACTGGAGAGAGGAAGAATGGTAGCTTGACAACAAACCGCAATTAAAGGGCCGATTGACAGATATGCAAGGAGGACTCGAAAGACATTCTTCTCGGGAGACGAGACTTCGAGCCGAGCATCGGGCTCGGCAATGTGCTGGCTCGATTGCAGAGGCTATCCCCCAACCTTCCGGCGTCGGTACTTGACCAAGTCTTGGAGCAAGCATTTCGCACAGCAATAGATAATTTGCCCGTGAACATGCCGCAGATGCATTCAAACCTTCGCGATCACTTTAAAAAATACAATGTACTATGCCTCTCGGCAGTGAATGACAGCCTGCTAATGTGGTCGCACTATGCGGACAGTCATCGCGGCATCGTGATACGCTTAGCCTGCCTCGAGGAAACGGACAGCTCTTGGTCTGTTGCTGAGCCAATTGTTTACTCGGAGATGATGCCGCGATTTTGCAACCAAGAGGATCTTCGGGGCTTGTTTACAGGGACGACCGATTTGGCTCGCGACAGTATTGTCAAGCGCACCATTCTGTCGAAGGCGGTCGATTGGAGCTATGAGCAAGAGTGGCGCGTTTATAATTTCTCGCAAACTCACGCAGCCCAATTCTTGAAATTTAACGTTCCCGAGCTTTCCGCCATCTATTTCGGCTGCCGTGCTAACCAAGAAGATCGAGAAACGATCATGGAGGCCGCGAGCGCCATCAATCCAAAAGTAGAATTCTATATCGCAGCAAAAGCGGAGCGCGCGTTCGCCCTCGAATTCCGGCGTTTTGATTGAGCGATGTCGCCGCATCTTCGGAGTTCTGACGGGCCATTCATCGCGCAGCCACACGGTCAGGCCTGGTCAGCGGCCGAGCGCATAGAAGGCTCTCTCTGCGTCAACCGCGCGCCACGCATTGTCAGCCCCATTCCAATCTCGCCATAGTGCCCCTGCCGCATTGAGAGCACGAGCCTTCTCGAGACACCAACCACACCATTCTGCGTAGAGATTTGCTTGATCTACTTTGCGTGTAAGTTTCACACCGTTGGCCAGCCTGCTCAGCGCTCCGTTGGAGTGCTCCTCCAGTCGCAAGCTGATAACTTCGTCGTATACTGCTGCAACCTTACTGTTCATGAACGCCAGGACTTTCGACCCGAACGCCATTCCTAGAAACTTAATGCGCATCGCTTCAATGAGCGCATCGCCTATCTGGTTTTTTTCCAATAGAGCGCGAGCGTTCTTTAGGTGAAAGATGATTTCCTGCGGCATTTGAGGAGACGAATTGGCCCTTCCACGAAGGTGCCACCAAGTTCGCTTCAAAGCCCTCGCTTCACGTATATTGCCGTCTGTTCCAGAAACGTAGCCCCAGAAGACAACCGATAGTAGCCCATGAAGAAGCTCCAGAGGGGCATCGCTTGCCAGCAACGCAGAGTGGAAGTTGTCCAGCTCCAAGGATGAAAAGCTCTGTCTTTTCGTCACGTCCGAGTACCAGTTTGACGGCGGGACGCTAGGCGAAAGCCGGAGGTCTTCCCATCGTATGTCGCTATCTCCGCCCTCACGGGCTCGGGTCAGTTTGGCCGGGATGTAGGCGTAAGCCTCCCGTGCGCGTTTCAATTCAGCATCATTCATCGCAGTCCCCGCTCCTGTCTTCAACGGCGCCATCAAGTGGCCTCCCCTGCCTAAATTCGGCTCCGACCTCGCACCCACTGCCGCATGCCATAGCCGAATCGGAGCCACCTTTCCTGTACGCAAAGGGCTTGCTGACATCGTTGCCAAGGCGCACCCCAGACAGCATCAATCTTGGAAGCAGTTGCCGAAAGCCAAGCGAACCGTCGGCTCAAAATTGGTTTTGCTTCCTTCATATTGATCGGACATGCATGCAGATGGGTAGGCTGGCGAACCGAAGCTGAATAGCGCAGGAGACGTTAGACTCGGCGCGGCGGTTGAGAGACGGAATCGTATAATGGCACCGCCTTCTTTTCTTTTGAGCACCTGAACGTGAGTAGGATCAACTTGAGCGCCGAACACCGGATGAGCGCCGCCAAAGAGATTTGTTTGACACTGCCCAAACCAATAAGCGACATCCCATGAAGCATCAAAATTGGTTAGCACTACTTGTGGTCCGAGGYGGCGAGTGCACGATGCGACCATGCGCTTAGTGCCGTCATTCGTTTCGGAGATAGCAATTGCACCTCCGTGGAATGGCTCAAGTCGCCAAGGCTTCCACGCTCGAGGCTCATATGTCACGCGGAGATCACGAGCTTCTTCGAGGTTAATCCAGTACATTTCTTCGGGGCCAGCGGTCGCAGCGAGGCTCACCACTTTTGCGTCGACGCCCATGTTTACGAGATACAGAACGAGTGCAGCCGTAATTTTTTGCGTATCGTCGAGGTCGTGACCGGAAAAAATCTTCTCTGCTGGCTGGGCTAGGGCATTTTTGCTATAGAAACGATGGACTCCGAGCTTCGAGCCCTCATCAAGAACGCGCTCAATGCCACCCAAGAATGCATAGGCGCAAGCCGACGCGCAAACTCCGGGAGTTCTCAGCGATGCGCGGCCCCCAAAATATGGCCTCCCTTCGGGATCGGCTCTGTCGGAACCAACCTCTGTCGTAAAACCGCGTGCGCGAAACATCTCACCCAATCTAATTCCGGCCTGCAGACTGCCACCGAGTGAGTTCAGCCGAATCCGCTTCGGAACGTAGTCTGGCGCTGAATCAAGAAAGCGCTCAAACGCTTGCGGCGTACCATCTGCAATCTCCCCTGAAGCTTCTATGAAGCCGCATTCGCGACAGCGCGTGTCGTTTCCGCCTGGTTGAAACTTCATCGGCTCCGCAGAGGCAACTGCCGTGGCAAACGAGAATATCGCGAGCAATATCCCCGTCGTCGTCCCGCCCTTAATCATTTTCGTTGAACCAGTTCCGGATGCTCAAAATTGAAGATCGGTAGCGGACATACGCGGCCTTTCTAGTTCACTCAAGGTCGTGGCGCGTTTGGATGGCCTTCAGACCGTCTTTCAAGACAGGCAGTTGCCTTCGGGTCTGATGCGAAAGGCAAACCGCGCCCCTAACCGGCACTCGCATTGAACGAGCCGCGATATGCAAAACGGAATCCCTGTGATTCCAAAACGCGCGTTGTATATACCCTAAATGGACTATTGGGCTCTTGCGCCGCTGGTCTGCTTGGCTTGCCCCTGCAGCCTAGCCTCGTGCTTTCCCGGTAGCTCCGTGCAGAAATGAATCCTGGGCTTCCATAAGCGGCGTTTTCCTGGCGGGCCGTATCTAATACTGAAGGAAGGGCCTCTCGGAGAGTGCGGAAGCGATGCGACACCCAGAGAAATCTGTGGGCGCCCAGTCGCGCTGACGCCATCATTGGACAGAATCTGTTGATATATTTCGCTTCGACCACAGGCTGTAGAGCTAGATCGAGACCTTCTTGCTTGAGCGAGAGGGATCCAAACCGCCTCGCAGCCAAGCCATTGATTTTCTAAGAAATGCCGTACTAGACCAATTTTGCGGGTTCAAAGATTCGGAGAAAATTCGGTTCTCCGGCTTTATTCGGGCCCTTGTTGGATGACCGCCGGGAGTTCTCCGCCCGCGGAAATGCAGGAAAACGGCCGAGTTTCTGGCCTGTCTGCAGCTCCAAGTACGGAATAATATCGATGGGGTGGCGGAGAGAGTGGGATTCGAACCCACGGTACGGTTTCCCGCACACACGCTTTCCAAGCGTGCGCCTTAAGCCACTCGGCCATCTCTCCGGAGCGCCCTCTCTTGAAGGGGAGCCGATGATTTTGCAAGAGACCGCGGGTAAATCGGGTGAATTTTCCGTAAGATATTGTATTTGAAAGACAATATCTGGCGCCGGCTGGCGCCTCGGAACCGCCCAATGGCTGAACCGGAAGCGGGTTTGGCGCGACGATTCACTCAAGACCGCCAAACACGACCGGGGACGCCATGACCATCCAAAAGACCATCGTCGCGCTGGGCCTGATTTCGGCCCTTGGCTCCGCCTTCGCCGTGCCGGCCGCCGCACAGGTCTGCACCCGGCAGGGCGTCGACGTGAGTTGCGACGACGGGCGGCGCGGCGTGCTTTCGGGCGATGCCATCATCTGGCCGGACGGGACGCGCTCGAGCGCCTCGCCGCATCCGAGCGTGATCATCGGCAACAAGAGCTCGGTGCATGTCGGACCCGGCGTGTTCGTCGGCCAGGGCAAGGGCATGGTGCCGCTGGACGATCCCAACGCGCCGAACAAGCGGCAATGCGCGATTCTGGACGGGGTGTCGTATTGTTATTGAGCGCCTCTCCCCGCGAGAACGGGGAGAGCAAGAGAGCTTAAATCAACCTTACACCTGATATCGCCGACTTCAGCCAGCGTAGCGCCTGCGGCGGCTGGGTCTCGAGCGGCGCGACGACGGCCTTCTCGGTCCGGCACTTCTCCAGCTCGGCAACGAAGTCGGCGGACCACTGCTGGATGGTGTGGCCGCGCAGCGTCTTCATCATCGCGTCCCAGCGCATCTTGCGCTCGGTGAGCGACATCGCGGCCGCGACCGCGATCGCGCGGGCCATGCCGTCGATATCGTGCGGATTGACCAGCAGCGCCGTTTCGAGCTCGTTGGCGGCGCCGGCGAACTTCGACAGCACCAGCACGCCGGGATCGGCCGGGTTCTGCGCGGCGACATATTCCTTGGCGACGAGATTCATGCCGTCATGCAGCGGCGTCACCACGCCGATCTGCGCGGTGCGGTAGAGACCCGCAAGCACGGCCTGGCTGAAACCCTTGTTCAGGTAGCGGATCGGCGTCCAGTCGACCTCGCCGTGGCGGCCGTTGACGTCGCTGACGAGACGCGCGACCTCGTTCTGGAGATTGCCATAGGCCTCGATCGCACCGCGCGAGGGGTTGGCGATCTGGAGCAGCGAGATGCTGCGCGCAAACTGCGGATGCTCGGTCCAGAGCCGGTCGAACGCGCTGATGCGATTGACGAGACCCTTGGAATAGTCGAGCCGGTCGACGCCGATCGCGAGCCGCTCGCCGTTGAGACTGCGGCGCAGCCGCGACACGTCGGGATGCGAGGCCGATTTCGCCGCGTAAGCCGCGAACTTTTCCGCATCGATGCCGATCGGAAAGACCTCGCAACGCGTACGGCCATGCTGCGAGATCGCGACGCCGTCTTCGACGGCGAGACCGAGTTCACTCGCGACATAGCCGAGGAAATTCTGGCAATCCTCATTGGTCTGGAAGCCGAGCAGATCGTAGGCCAGCATCGCCGTGATCAGTTCGCGATGATTGGGCACGCCCTGCATCACCGCGACGACCGGCCACGGCGTGTGCAGGAAGAAGCCGATCGGATCATCGACGCCGAGATCGCGCAGCTCCGCGCCGAGCGCGAGGAAATGATAATCCTGCACCCAGAACGCCGTTTTCGCTTTCCGGAAGCGCATCAAGGCGCGCGCCATGAAGGCGTTGACCTCGCGATAGCTGACATAGTCGTCGCGCGAGACGCGGATCAGATCGCTGCGCGAATGCAGCGCCGGCCACAGCGCCGAATTGGCAAAACCTTCGTAATAGCCGCCGTAATGCGCCGCCGGCAGATCCAGCGTCGCTATCGCACCCGACCCAAGCGCTTCGATCTCGGCGAACGGTTCCTTCTGATGGCCGTCGCGCACACGGCCCGACGAACCCACCCAGATAGCACCCGAATGTTCCACCACGGGAAGCAATGCCGCAGCCAAGCCGCCCGTCATCGGCTCGTTGGGTTTACCGCGCGCAACTCGATTTGAAACGACGACTAAATTCACAGGTCGTCCCCTCCTTCATTCCAACCCGTTTAACTGCTGTTCATCAATATGGTTCCTGTCCATCATTTGTACGAAATGAAACCAAAATCAGGCACATGCGTTGGAACCAGTTTTTCTGCTGGGAACCCGGCGGTTTCGCTCAACAAAGTCAGTTTTCGTGACTGTGTTGCCCAGCATGAATTGCGCGCGCAAGCGAACGACGCGAGCGACAATGTGGCCCCGAGGTGTCGGTGCCTTATTCCAACCTTGTGTCGTCGAGCAGACGCGCGAGGAACGCGCGCACATCCTTCGGCTCATCGAAATGGCCGTTGACGCCGATGGCGCGGCGACCGACCGAGAAGGACAGCCCGTTCATGTCGGGCATGATCGCGAACACGGTCTCATCGGTAACGTCGTCGCCAATGAAGATCGGACGGCGCCCTTTGAAGGGCTCATGCTTCATCAATTCGCGCACGCCGGTGGCCTTGGTGAAGCCGGAATGCTTGATCTCGCAAACGAACTTGCCGGGCAGCACCTCGATCGGCGCATTGGGCAGATCGGCGCGGATCAGCGAGACGGCTTCGAAGATCGCCTTCTCCGCATGCGGCGCGAGACGATAATGCAGCGCCAGCGAATAGCCCTTGTCCTCGAGTAGAATGCCGGGGCTGAGCTTTGCAATCGCAGCCAGGCGACGCTTCAGCTCCTTGTCCATCGGCGGCGCATGCACGTCGTCGGCCTCATTGCCCACCGACAGGCGCATTTCCGCGCCGTGACCGGCGACCGCGCGAAACACGTCGGGTGCGAAGATCAGGTCGATGTCGTTGAGCGAACGGCCGCTGACCATCGCCAGCGCGCCGGACGTGCGCTCGGTCAACAGGTTCAGCGTTTCCGACAGGCCCGGCGGCACCCACACCTCGCGCGGCGTCGGCATCAGGTCGAGCAGCGTGCCGTCGATGTCGAGCAGGATCGCGGTCTCGCCGAGATGCGGCACGAGCGCATGCGGCACCGGCACCGCGTCGGGCGCTTCTTCGTCAACCATGGGGCGCTTCTGATCCAATTCCGCGAGCTCCGATTTCATAGTCTACTCCATAAAGGCAAGCGGCCGCGCGATTTGTTCGAGCGATTTGCGTTCCGCGGCGACGGCGTAGCGCCACGCCACGATCGCAGCCACGATCATCAGGAAGGCCCCCAGCAAATAGCCCGCGAACACGCTGGTGCGTGATCCCGTGTCGATCAGCGCGCCGAACAGCGCGGGCCCGATCACGCCGCCGATGCCGGTGCCGATTGCGTAGAACACCGCAATCGCCAGCGCGCGCACTTCCAGAGGGAACGTCTCGCTGACGGTCAGGTAGGCGGCGCTCGCGGCGGGCGAGGCAAAGAAGAAGATCACCATCCAGGCAATGGTCTGCCCCTGCGCGCTCAGCGCGCCGATCGAGAACAGATAGCCCGAGAGCGCCAGCAGCACGCCCGATACGCCGTAGGTAAACGTGATCATGACGCGGCGGCCGAGCGTGTCGAACAGGCGGCCGAGCAGCAGCGGCCCGAGGAAGTTGCCGGCGGCGAACGGCAGGAGATACCAGCCGACATGCTCGGCGCTGATGCCGTAGAAGTCGGTCAGCACCAGCGCGAAGGTGAAGAAGATCGCGTTGTAGAAGAACGCCTGCGCGCTCATCAGCACGAGGCCGACCAGGGAGCGCTGACGATAGACGAAGAACAGCGTGTGCACGACCTCCCTGATCGGAGTGTGGTCGCGCATCTTCAGGCGTATTTTCGTGAAGCGGCCATCGCTCGCATGCCGGTCATGCCCGATCACAGAGCGCTCGATCTCGTCCACGATGGCGTGGGCCTGGTCGGGCCGGCCGTGGATCATCAGCCAGCGCGGGCTCTCCGGAATCCACATCCGCATCAACAGCACGACGAGGCCAAGGGTCGCGCCGATGAGATAGGCGAGGCGCCAGCCGAGATCGGGACCGATCAATGCGGGATCGAGCAGCACGATGGCCGCCACCGCGCCCATCGCCGCGCCGATCCAGAAACTGCCGTTGATGACGAGGTCGGTCCAGCCGCGATAGCGCGCCGGCACCAGTTCCTGGATCGTCGAGTTGATCGCAGTGTATTCGCCGCCGATGCCGGCGCCGGTGAGAAAACGAAACAGCGCGTAACTCGCGACATTCCACGACAAGGCGGTCGCGGCGGTCGCGGAGAGATAAAGCGCCAGTGTGATGAAGAACAGCTTCTTGCGGCCGATGCGGTCGGTGAGCCAGCCGAAGCCGAGCGCGCCGAGCACCGCACCGGCAAGATACGCGGAATTGGCGATACCGAGATCGAGATTGGAGAATTGCAGCGACGGACTCTGCTTCAACGCGCCGGAGAGCGCGCCGGCCAGCGTCACCTCGAGCCCGTCGAGGATCCAGGTGATCCCGAGCGCCAGCACGACGCGGGTATGAAAGCCGCTCCACGGCAGCGCATCGAGCCGCGCGGGAATGCTGGTCTCGATGATGCGGTCATCCGCGACCGCCGCAGAGACTGCAGGTCCATAATTCAGCGCTGGGCTTTGCTGCAATTCCATCGCGTTGCTGGGTCTAACCAATGGAAGCGGCCCCGGTTCACATGGTGTGGACGGGGGCGTTCCGATCATGGAGGTGCGGCATTCCGCCTGCCACCTGCGACAACGCCTGCGGCAAAGGCGGGTTCCCGCGGGAACAGCGCTTGGGATCGTCCGTTTCCGATGGAGCCGCTGGGAGTTGACGCATGGCTCACGTCAGAAAGACGACACATTCGCGCAAAACCTGGAGCGCGCGAAGGTGGAGTTGAAGCGGACGTTCGGGAGGGAGTGAGACTCGCGCTCTTTACCCCCCGTCGTCCCGGACAAGCGAAGCGCAGATCCGGGACCATAACCACAGGGAGTGGTTTGGCGAAGACTTGGAGTTACCACCGTCCGTCTCAACTATCCGCTGGGAGTATGGATCCCGGATCGGCGCGCGCCTAAGGGCGCGCTTGTCCGGGACGACAGCGGAGTATGAGGCGATAGCGAGGTCTTCAAGCGCCAAGCGCCTGACGCGCGGCGAGCCTTACGCGGCCCTGATATTGCCCATGAAGCGATCGAGCTCGGCGCGCAGGCGCGTGCTTTCGGATGACAGCGTTTTGGCCGAGTTCAGCACCTCTTCCGAGGCTGAACCGGTTTCGGCGGCGCCGCGGTTGACCTGGCCGATGTCGGTGGCTGCGGTCTGGGTGCCCTGCGCAACGGTCTGGACGCTGCGCGCGATTTCCTGCGTTGCGGCGCCCTGCTGCTCGACGGCGCTCGCAATCGACGTCGAGATCGACGAGATCTGGCCGATGGTCGCGCCGATCTCCTTGATCGCGGCGACCGACTCGGCGGTCGCGCCCTGCATCCCCGTAATGTGGGAGGAGATTTCGTCGGTCGCCTTCGCGGTCTGGCTGGCCAGCGACTTCACTTCGCTGGCGACCACTGCGAAGCCGCGGCCGGCCTCACCCGCGCGCGCCGCCTCGATGGTGGCGTTGAGCGCAAGAAGATTGGTCTGCTCGGCAATCGCCGTGATCAGCTTGACGACTTCGCCGATCTGCTGCGCGGCATGGGAGAGTTTTCCGATGCGGCCGTCGGTTTCCTTCGCCTGCACCACGGCATTTTCTGCGATTCGGCTGGAATCGCGGACTTGGCGGCCGATCTCCTCGACCGAGGCCGAGAGCTCTTCGGTGGCGGTTGCGACCGACTGCATGTTGCTGGAGGCCTGCTCGGAGACACCGGCGACCTGGCTCGACAGGCTCTGCGTGGTCTCGGCGGTGCGGGTCAGCGTGGAGGCCGCCGATTCGAGCTGCACGGCCGAGGCCGAGACGTTGGAGACGATGGCGCCGACGGCGCTCTCGAAATCGTCGGCAAAGCGAATCAGCTCGGAGCGGCGGCTTGCGGCCTGCTCCCGGTTCTGGGCTTCGCTGGCGGCGGCGTCGCGCTCGGCTTTCGCGACGGCCTGAACCTTGAATTCCTCGACCGCGCCAGCCATCTCGCCGATCTCGTCCTTGCGGCCCAGGCCCGGCAGCACGACGTCGAAATTGCCGGACGCAAGCTCGCGCATCGCCTTGCACATCGCGATCATCGGACGCGAGATGCCGTTGCCGAGCATCAGGGCCAGCACGGCGCCAATGGCGAGGCCGCCGAGCGCCATCATCAGCATCAGCCGTTCGGTCTCGGTGATGGTGGAGTTGGCGCTCGCTTCGATGCGCTGCTGATCCGAGGTCAGATCGGACCGCAACTCGGCCGAGAGCTTGAGAATGCCCGCCGCCGTCTTGGTCATCTCGCCGTTCAACTTGACGATGATCTTCACGTTCTCAGTCAGCTTCGAGAAAGAGGTGCGGTACTGCTTCAGCAGGTTGCCGATCTCGGTGACGCGGTCGGTGATCTTCTGGTCATTGGCATAGATCGAGACCAGCAGGGTCTCCAAAAACTTGATGCGGGCGATCACGCCGTCGGCGGTCTTCGGCTCCGGCTTGGCGACGAAGGCGCTGACCGAGGTGGAGACCGCGAGATATTGCGAGGTGACGTCCTTGGCGGTGGTCTGAACCGAGTTCAGGCCCGCCAGCGCGGCCGTATCGGCGAGATCGTCGAACTTGAAACGGATCTTGTTGCCGACGCTGTTGAGCTCGTCGGCGGCGATCTTGTTGTTCTCGCGCGTCAGCGTGATGATCTCACCGAACACCTTGGTGAAGCGCTGGAATTCGGCCTCGAGCTTGCCGACCTGCTCGCGGCGCGCCGCGCTGGTCGTGGCCGCCACCGACTTGGCGATCGCGCCCTTCAGATTCTCTTCGGCGGCCTTGGCCGCGGTCTCGTCATCGGTCGCGCCCGTCAGCGTATAGGCCCGCGCCAGTCCCTGATAGGCGATCAGCTCGCGGTCCACGGTCCGCGCGAGGTCCGCTTCCGACACGCTGGCCCGGTAGGAGGCCACGGCGGCCTGGATCCGCTCGAAGCCGAAATAGGCGAAAGCCATGCTGACGGCGAGGATGGCCAGCACCGCCACGAAGCCGAGGATGATTTTTGCACGAAAACGCAGGGTGAAGAGCTTCGATGTGTTCGGCGTCGACTTGACGGGCATTCCCCACCCCATTCCATTCGCGGAAAACTAGGCGCAGCCCGGAAGCAGCCCGCTTCCTGACTCGTGAGCACGGTAGAGTGCAAAGGATAAGCGGCGGTAAATGTGGGGCACCGCAACTTGCGGTTCGGTGACGCGGGCCCAGGTCCTCTCCGCTCGTCATCCCGCACAAGCGTAGCGAGGTTCGCCGGGACGACAGCGGAGGATGGCGCGGCCGCGAGGGCCTCAGGCGTAGCGCAGCTACGCCGCCCGGATATTCCCCATGAAGCGATCGAGCTCGGCGCGCAGGCGGGTGCTTTCGCTGGACAGGGTTTTGGCCGAATTCAGGACCTCCTCCGAGGCCGAGCCGGTTTCGGCGGCGCCACGGTTGACCTGGCCGATGTCGGTGGCGGCGGTCTGGGTGCCCTGCGCGACGGTCTGGACGCTGCGGGCAATCTCCTGCGTCGCGGCGCCCTGCTCTTCCACCGCGCTCGCGATCGAGGTCGAGATCGACGAGATCTTGCCGATGGTGGCGCCGATCTCCTTGATCGCGGCGACCGACTCGGCCGTCGCACCCTGCATGCCCGCGATGTGCGAGGAAATCTCGTCGGTGGCCTTCGCGGTCTGGCTGGCCAGCGACTTCACTTCGCTGGCGACCACGGCAAAGCCGCGGCCGGCCTCGCCCGCGCGCGCCGCCTCGATGGTGGCGTTGAGCGCCAGAAGATTGGTCTGCTCGGCGATCGCGGTGATCAGCTTAACCACTTCGCCGATCTGCTGGGCGGCGTGCGAGAGCTTGCCGATCCGGCCGTCGGTTTCCTTGGCCTGGACCACCGCAGCTTCGGCAATGCGGCTGGAATCGCGGACCTGGCGGCCGATCTCCTCGACGGAGGCCGAAAGCTCTTCCGTCGCGGTTGCGACCGACTGCATGTTGCTGGAGGCCTGCTCGGACACGCCGGCAACCTGGCTCGACAGGGTCTGCGTGGTTTCGGCGGTTCGGGTCAGTGTGGAAGCCGCCGATTCGAGCTGCACGGCGGAAGCCGACACGTTCGACACGATGGCACCGACCGCGCTTTCAAAATCATCGGCGAAGCGAATCAGCTCGGAACGGCGTGCGGTGGCCAGTTCCTTGTTCTGGGCTTCGCTGGCGGCGGCGTCGCGCTCGGCCTTGGCCACGGCCTGAACCTTGAATTCCTCGACCGCGCCGGCCATCTCGCCGATCTCGTCCTTGCGGCCGAGGCCCGGCAGCACGACGTCGAAATTGCCCGACGCGAGCTCGCGCATCGCCTTGCACATCGCGATCATCGGACGCGAGATGCCGGTGCCGAGCAGGAAGGCGAGGATCGCGCCGAGCAGCGTGCCGCCGACGGCCAGCATCAGCACCAGATGCTCGGTCTGCCCGATGGTCGCTTCCGACTCCGATTCCAGCCGCTGCTGTTCGGCGACGAGGTCCGCCTTCATGGCGGTGGCGCCTTGCAGGATCGCGCCGGCCGAACCGCTCATCTCGGTGACGAGTTCGTCGACCATCTTGGCATTCGCGATCAGCTTCTCCAGCGCTTCGCGATAGGCCACGAGGATGGTCTTGGCGTCCTTCAGGCCGGCGACGATCTTGTCGTCCATGGAATAGACCGCGCCGAGCGAGTTCTCGACGAATTTCAGCCGCGCCAGCGCGCTGGTCGCGATCGCCTGGTCGGACGTCAGCACGAAATTGGTGGCTGCGGCGCTCGCGGTCTGGAACTGGGCGTTGACCTGCTTGGTGCCGAACTCGATCGACTGCGCCTCGGAATCGGAGGCGTTGTTGCCGATATCGTCAAGCTTGTACTTCAGGAGATTGGCTTGGCGCGTCAGCTGGTTCTGCACCAGCAGCGCGCTGTCGCGCTTGGCCTGGAGGACCTTTGCGAAGGTCGCAGAGAAGTTGGAGAATTCCTTGGCGAGCTTGTTGAGGCCCTCCTGCCGCGCCGGCTTCTGGGCACTCTTGACCGCCTGATCGATGGCGCTCTTCAGGCCGGTCTCGGCGTCCAGCGCTGCCTTGGCATCGTCCTCCTTGCCGGTGACGACGAAATAACGGACGGCCGAGCGGTAGGCGAGCAGCTCGCGGTCGATGTTGCGGGCGAGATCGGCCTCGGTGACGCTGCTGCGGTAGGACCCGACCCCGGCCGAGACCCGCTCGAAGCCGAAATAAGAGAAAGCCATGCTGCCGGCGGAGATCACCAGCACCGCGGCGAAGCCGAGGATGATCTTGGCGCGGAACCGGAGGGTCGGAAATATTGTACGCTTCGACGGCGACGCGATACGCCCGGACATTCCAACCCCCATTTTCTATTCAGCCGTGATCCGGAGGCGCCCCGCCTCCAGACCCGGATGCGCAAAACTAGGGCAGAATGGATAAAGGGCGGTAAATTCGCCGCACCTGCGCAATTTCCGGCTTTGTCGGCCAAAAGCCGGCCGGATGGGATGACGGCTGGCATCCCACTTGGGCCGACCATTTTGCGGCGGTCGACCCGCTTCGCCGGCCCAAGTCATTGCCCGCTCGTCAGGATCGATGACTTTTCCATGACCGGCGTGACCAAAATCCTAGTTGCAATGTCAGGGGGCGGCGGTCTCTAATTAGAAACAATCAAAATCAATCCGGGGAGGTATGTTCCGTGTCTACAGTCAAACTGACGGTGAACGGCAAGGCCGTTGCCGTCGACGTCGAGGACCGCACGCTGCTGGTCCAGCTCCTGCGGGATCACCTCAATCTCACCGGGACCCATGTCGGCTGCGACACCAGCCAGTGCGGCGCCTGCGTCGTACACGTGGACGGCCGGGCGGTGAAATCCTGCACCATGCTGGTGGGCCAGGCCGACGGCGCCAGCGTCACCACCATCGAAGGCATCGCCAAGGGCGACGAGCTGCACCCTATGCAGGCCGCCTTCCGCGACAATCACGGCCTGCAATGCGGCTATTGCACGCCGGGCATGATCATGTCGGCGATCGACATCGTGCACCGCCATGGCGGCCAGCTCGACGAGCCCACCGTGCGCCAAGAGCTCGAAGGCAATATCTGCCGCTGCACCGGCTACCACAACATCGTCAAGGCCGTGCTGGACGCAGCCGGGCGCATGAAGGTCTCGCAGGCGGCCGAGTAAATCGGCGCGCCTCGAATAAAGAACCACCGCTGCCGCTTTCGAGGGAAAGCGCAGTCAAAGAAACTTCCGGTCGGGAGGACCAGACATGGGTGTTGAAGGCATCGGTGCGCGCGTCGTGCGCAAGGAAGACAAGCGTTTCATTACCGGCAAAGGCCGTTACGTCGACGACATCAAATTGCAGGGCATGACCCATGCCCATTTCATCAGAAGCCCGCATGCGCATGCCAAGGTGAAGAAGATCGATTCATCCGCCGCGCTCAACATGCCGGGCGTGGTCGCCGTGCTCACGGGACAGCAGATCGTCGACGACAAGGTCGGCAATCTCATCTGCGGCTGGGCCATCACCTCCAAGGACGGCAGCCCGATGAAGATGGGCGCATGGCCGGCGATGGCGCCGGAAACCGTGCGCTTCGTCGGTCAGGCCGTCGCGGTCGTGATCGCCGACAGCAAGAACCTCGCGCGCGACGCGGCCGAAGCCGTGGTCGTGGATTATCAAGAGCTGCCGGCAGTCGCCGATATCCATGCCGCGATCAAGGCCGGCGCAGCCCAGCTTCACCCCGAAGCCCCCGGCAACCAGGTCTATGACTGGGTGATCGGCGACGAGGGCGCGACGGATGCCGCCTTCGCCAAGGCCGCCAATGTGGTCAAGCTCGACGTCACCAACAACCGCCTCGCCCCGAACGCGATGGAGCCGCGCGCGGCGATCGCCGACTATGACGCGGCGGAAGAGCACTTCACGCTCTATACGACCTCGCAGAACCCTCACGTCGCCCGCCTCGTGCTGTCGGCGTTCTACAACATCGCTCCCGAGCACAAGCTGCGCGTGATCGCCCCCGACGTCGGCGGCGGCTTCGGCTCAAAAATCTTCATCTATCCCGAGGAGATGGTGGCGCTGTGGGCCTCGAAGAAGGTCGGCCGTCCGGTAAAATGGACCGGCGACCGCACCGAGGCCTTCCTCACCGATGCGCATGGCCGCGACCACGTCACCCATGCTGAGATGGCGTTCGATGCCAACAACAAGATCACCGGCTTGAAGGTGAAGACCTACGCCAATTTCGGCGCCTACATGTCGCTGTTTTCCTCGTCGGTCCCGACCTATCTCTACGCCACGCTGCTGTCGGGCCAGTACAACATCCCGGCGATCCATGCCGAGGTGGTCGGGGTCTACACCAACACCACGCCGGTCGACGCCTATCGCGGCGCAGGCCGCCCCGAGGCGAGCTATTTGATCGAACGGTTGATGGAGACGGCGGCGCGGCAGCTCAAGGTCGATCCGGCAGCACTGCGCCGGAGCAACTTCATCACCCAGTTCCCGCACCAGACGCCTGTCATCATGGCCTATGACACCGGCGACTTTAACGCCTCGCTCGACGCCGCGATGAAGGCGATCGACTATGCCGGCTTCGCAGCCCGCAAGGCCAAGGCGAAGGCGGACGGCAAGCTGCGCGGCATCGGCGTGTCCTGCTACATCGAGGCCTGCGGCATCGCGCCGTCGAAGGCCGTCGGCAGCCTCGGCGCCGGCGTCGGCTTATGGGAATCCGCCGAAGTGCGGGTCAACCCGGTCGGCACCATCGAGATCCTGACGGGCTCGCACAGCCACGGCCAGGGTCACGAGACCACGTTCTGCCAGCTCGTCGCGGAGCGCCTGGGCGTTCCCATCAGCCAGGTCTCGATCGTCCATGGCGACACCGACAAGGTGCAGTTCGGCATGGGCACCTACGGCTCGCGCTCCGCGGCCGTCGGTCTCACCGCGATCCTGAAGGCGATGGAGAAGATGGAGTCCAAGGCCAAGAAGATTGCAGCGCATGCGCTCGAAGCGTCCGAGGGTGACATCGTCATCGAGAACGGCGAGTTCAAGGTCGCCGGCACCGACAAGGCGATCGCCTTCCCGATGGTCGCGCTCGCGGCCTACACCGCGCACAATCTGCCTGACGGGATGGAGCCGGGCCTGAAGGAAAGCGCCTTCTACGATCCGACCAACTTCACCTTCCCGGCCGGCGCCTACATCTGCGAGCTCGAGGTCGATCCCGGCACGGGCAAGACCTCCTTCATCAACTTCGTCGCGGCTGACGATTTCGGCCGGCTGATCAACCCGATGATCGTCGAGGGACAGGTCCATGGCGGCCTTGCCCAGGGCATCGGGCAGGCGCTGCTCGAGCACGCCATCTACGATGCCAACGGCCAGCCCGTCACGGCCTCGTTCATGGACTACTCCATGCCGCGCGCCGACGACCTGCCCTCGTTCAATCTCTCCCACACCACGACGCTGTGCCCGGGCAATCCCCTGGGCATCAAGGGCTGCGGTGAGGCCGGCGCGATCGGCGCCTCTGCGGCCGTGATCAATGCGATCACGGATGCGATCGGCAAGAACAACCTGGAAATGCCCGCAACCCCGGATCGGGTGTGGCGCACGATCCACGCGGCCTGAGAGGAGCAACAAGATGTACCAGACCACTTATCATCGCCCCTCCTCGGTCGACGAGGCCGTCGCCCTGTTCGGCAAGAGCAGTGAGGCGAAATTCCTCGCCGGCGGCCAGACCTTGCTGCCGGTCATGAAGCAGCGGCTCGCCAGCCCGTCCGACGTGATCGACCTCGGCAAGATCAAGGAGCTGCAGGGCGTCGAGCTCTCGGGCGACGTGCTGACCATCAAGGCCGGCACGACCTATTTCGACATCATGCAGAATGCCGATGTGAAGAAGGCGATCCCCGCGATCGCCTATCTCACCTCGGTGCTCGGCGATCCCGCCGTGCGTTATCGCGGCACGATCGGCGGCTCGATCGCCAACAACGATCCCGCCGCGGATTATCCGGCCGCGCTGCTGGCGCTCGGTGCCACCGTCAAGACCAACAAGCGGTCGATCTCGGCCGAGGACTTCTTCCAGGGCCTGTTCACGACGGCGCTGGAAGACGGCGAGATCATCACCGCAGTGTCGTTCCCGGTGCCGGCGAAGGCGGGCTACGAAAAGATGCGGCATCCGGCCTCACGCTTCGCGCTGACCGCCGTGTTCGTCGCGCAGACGAAGTCGGGCGAGATCCGTGTTGCCGCCACCGGCGCCTCGCAGAGCGGCGTGATGCGGGTCCCCGCGATCGAAGCCGCGCTGAAGGCGAACTGGTCGCCGTCGGCGCTCGACAATGTCAGCATTCCGGCGAGCGGATTGCTGGCCGATATCCACGGCACGGCCGAATACCGCGCCAACCTCGTCAAGGTGATGGCGCAGCGCGCGGTGGCCGCCGCGGGCTGATCGCGTCGATAAAGCGCGACAGCGCGTCGCGCCTTAGCGCCTCAACACAAATCTTCCGCGGCGCGCAGCAATGCGCGCCGCTTTTATTATGCGCCCATGCATGAAAACCGCTTGCCTCGCGGACATGAAGGCGAGAAAAGTTAATCAGCCAATTAACTCGCCCCCAAAGAGGAACGTCAAAGGCGATTGCCGGACCACCGGAATTCGCCGGCGACCCGAGGAAACAACAACGTGCTCGATAAACCAGCGCCCACCTCCTCCGTCCGCACCTCCGGCCCGCTCTCGGGTTTCCGTGTCGTCGAATTCGCCGGCATCGGACCCGGCCCATTCGCCTGCATGATGCTCGCCGACATGGGCGCCGATGTCGTCACGCTCGATCGCGTCGGTGCGAAGAAGAGCATGAAGTCGGTCGCGGGCCGCGGCCGCAAGGTGATCGAGCTCGACCTCAAGGACAAGGCGGCGATCGCAGAGGTGCTCGACCTGCTTGCCAGCGCCGACACGCTGGTCGAGGGCTTTCGTCCCGGCGTGATGGAGCGGCTTGGACTCGGGCCCGACGTCGTGCTCGCGCGCAATCCCAAACTCGTCTACGGCCGCATGACCGGCTGGGGCCAGGAAGGCCCGCTCGCCAACGCCGCCGGCCACGACATCAATTACATCTCGATCACCGGCGCGCTGGCCGCGATCGGCACCAAGGAAGCCCCGGTGCCGCCGCTCAATTTGGTCGGCGATTTCGGCGGTGGCGCGCTCTATCTCGTCGTCGGCGTTCTCGCCGCCCTCCTCGAAGCGCAAAGGTCCGGCAAGGGCCAGGTCGTGGACGCCGCGATGTGCGACGGCGCGGCATCGCTGATGTCGTTCTTCTTCGACATGAAGACGATCGGCCGCTGGAGCGAGGGGCGCAACCAGAACTTCCTCGACGGCGGCGCACATTTCTACGGCGTCTATGAATGTGCCTGCGGGCACTTCGTCTCGATCGGCTCGATCGAACCGCAGTTCTACGCGCTGCTGCGCGAGCACGCGGGCCTGACCGATGCCGACTTCGACGCGCAGATGAACCCCAAGGCCTGGCCCGCGCTGAAGCAGAAATTGCAGGCCGTGTTTAGGAGCAAGACCCGCGAGGACTGGTGCAGGATCATGGAAGGCACCGACATCTGCTTCGCGCCGGTGCTCACCATGTCGGAAGCGACCGAGCATCCGCACATGGTCGCCCGCAACGTCTTCCTCGAACGCCACGGCGTGAAGCAGCCCGCGCCCGCGCCGCGGTTCTCACGCACGCCGTCGGCGGTGCGGGAGCCGGAGGGCGCGGAGATTGGTGCGGTGATGGCTGCGTGGAAGAGGTAGATCTAGCCTCGGCAAAGATCGCGTAGGGTGGGCAAAGGCGCGAAGCGCCGTGCCCACCATCTCTCCACAATCCTGATAAAAGTGGTGGGCACGCTTGCGCTTTGCCCACCCTACGGCAGTGTGCCCGAACGCAGCGACCTACGCCGCCGTATCCACCTTCAACACGCCGCGCCGGATCTGATCCTCCTCGATCGATTCGAACAGGGCCTTGAAGTTGCCCTCGCCAAAACCATCGTCACCCTTGCGCTGGATGAACTCGAAGAAGATCGGGCCGATCGCGTTGGCGGAGAAGATCTGCAGCAGCACCTTGGTCTGACCGCCATCGACCACGCCCTCACCATCGATCAGGATGCCGTTGGTCCGGAGCCGCGCGACGTCCTCGCCGTGCTTCGGCAGGCGCGCATCGATCCGCTCGAAATAGGTCTCCGGCGGTGACGGCATGAAGGGCAGGCCGGCTTCGCGCAGGCCTTCGATGGCGGCGTGGATATCGCGGCAGCCGCAGGCGATGTGCTGGATGCCCTCGCCGCGATAGATATTGAGATATTCCTCGATCTGGCCGGACTCGCCGGCGTCCTCGTTGATCGGAATCCGGATCTTGCCGTCCGGGCTCGTCAGCGCGCGCGAGAACAGGCCGGAGGCGCGGCCCTCGATGTCGAAGAAGCGGATCTGGCGGAAGTTGAACAGCTTTTGGTAGAAGCCCGTCCACACATCCATGCGGCCGCGATGGACGTTGTGGGTGAGATGATCGAGATAGAACAGGCCGGCGCCGACCGGCTTGGGATCGCGTGCCCCCAACCACTCGAACTCGGCATCATAAGCCGAGCCCTTGGCGCCGTAGCAATCGACGAAATAGAGCAGGCTGCCGCCGATGCCCTTGATCGCGGGTACATCAAGCGTCTTCTGCACCGACGACACATCGGCAGGTTCGGCGCCGAGCGCGATCGCACGGTCATAGGCCGCCTTCGCATCGACCATGCGAAACGCCATCGACGGCGCGCAGGGGCCGTGCGCGGCGACGAAGTCGAAGCCGTGGGTGCCGGGCTCCTCGTTGACGAGATAGTTGATGTCGCCCTGGCGGTAGACCGTGATCTTCTTGCTCTTGTGGCGGGCGACGGGCGCATAGCCCATCAACTTGAACAACGCGTGCAGCTCTTCCGGATTGGGATGCGCATATTCGACGAACTCGAACCCGTCGGTGCCCATCGGATTGTCGGCGGTGACGGTGGCCGGCGGTGCATCGTGCGGAAACGGACCCATGGTGCTCTCCAATTGCTGCTGCCATGAACTATCCTTCATCGGGCGTGCAATGAGCGTGCAAACGGGGCGCATTTTGGCTATCATATGCACGGTCTGTGCATGAAATGGATAAATGACGCATGATCTCCGTAGACGCATTCGACCTCAAGATCCTGGACGCGCTCCAGGACGACGGCCGCCTCACCAACCAGGAGCTCGCCGATCTCGCGGGTCTCTCGGCCTCGCAATGCTCGCGGCGGCGGATGCGGCTGGAGGAGGAGAAGGTGATCTCGGGCTATCACGCCGATCTCTCCAGCGAAGCGCTGGGCTTCGGTGTGATCGCCTTTATCCAGGTGGGGCTCGCGACCCACTCGCCGGACAATTCGAAACGCTTCCGCGCCTTGGTCAACCGCATCGACGAGATCCAGGAAGCTTATTCGCTGACGGGCGACGCCGATTACGTGCTCAAAGCCGTGCTGCGCGATCTCAAGGGTCTCTCCAATCTCGTCAACGACGTGCTGATGCCGCACCAGAGCGTGGCGCATGTGCGCTCCTCGATCGTGCTCGACAGGCTCAAGGAAAGCTCGCGGCTGCCGCTGAAGGATTTGAAGGCTGGCTGAAATCGAGGGAACTACGGCATTCGCGCTTCACGCGCCGTCTGCGATGATCAAGCCAATCTGCGGAGATTCTGCCATGGCCCTCCAGCTTCGACCGAACTGCGAATATTGCGACCGCGACCTGCCGCCTAATGCAACGGACGCGCGGATCTGCTCCTATGAATGCACGTTCTGTGCGGATTGCGTCGAGACGAAACTCTCCAACGTCTGCCCGAATTGCGGCGGCGGCTTTGCGCCGCGCCCGATCAGGCCGACGCAGGAATGGCGGCCGGGCGTGTGCGTCACCAAACACGTGCCGTCCGACAAGCGGGTGCATTTGAAATACAGCCCGGAGGATGTCGCGGCGCATTGCGCGCGGGTGCGGGATGTGCCGCCGGAGAGGCGGTGACTTCGTAGGGTGGGCAAAGGCGCCCTTGCGCCGTGCCCACCATGTCTCCGCAAGCGCGATCGTGATGGTGGGCACGCTTCGCTTTGCCCACCCTACGACACCGGAACGCGCGGCTACTCCGCCGCCAAAATCGTCCCCTCGACCTCCCCGAACCCGACCCGGTAGCCACTGCCCTGGCACCAGCCGCGCATGACGAGGCTGTCGCCGTCTTCCAAAAACGAGCGCTTGGCGCCGCCGGGCAATTCCACCGGCTCGGTGCCGTTCCAGCTGATCTCCAACAGGCTGCCGCGCTGGTTCTTCTCCGGGCCGGAGATCGTGCCGGACCCAAGGAGATCGCCGACATTCATCGCGCAACCGCTGGAGGCGTGGTGCATGAGCTGCTGCACCGAGGACCAGTACATGTATTTGAAATTGGTGCGGCTGATGCCGGCGTGCGCATTGGCGCCGGCCGCGCGCAAGGAGACGTCGAGTTCGAGATCATAGTTCTGCGGCTTCGCCTGCTTGAGATAATCCAGCGGCACCGGCTCCTGCTCCGGCCCCCCCAGCCGGAACGGCTCCAGCGCCTCGCGCGTCACCACCCACGGGCTGATCGAGGTCGCGAACGCCTTTGCCAGGAACGGGCCGAGCGGCACATATTCCCATTGCTGGATGTCGCGCGCGCTCCAGTCGTTGAGCAGCACGAGACCGAAGATCATCTCCTCGGCCTGTTGCTCGGTCAGCATACCGCCCATCGGCGATGGCTGGCCGACCACGACGCCCATCTCCAGCTCGAAATCGAGCCGCTTGCACGGCCCGAAGCTCGGCAGCTCGACATTCGGCGGCTTCAACTGCCCGCGCGGCCGCTTCACCTTCGTTCCCGAGACCACGACGGTCGAGGCACGGCCGTTATAGGCGATCGGCATGTGCAGCCAGTTCGGCTGCAGCGCGTTGTCCTTGCCGCGGAACATCACGCCGACATTGGTAGCGTGCTCCTTCGACGAATAGAAATCGGTATAGCCGGACACTGCGAACGGCAGATGCAATTTTGCATCGCGCATCAGCACCAGGGCCTGCTTGCGCAGCTCCTCATTGTCACGCAGCTCCGGATGATCATGACGCAGTAGCTCGCTGATCCGCGCGCGTGTCTTCGTCCAGATCTTCGGTCCCAGCGTCATGAACGGATTGAGCGAGGGGCCGGAGAACACCCCGAGCGGGCCGACGTCGAGACGGCAATCCTGCTCGAGCGCCCAGAGATCGAACACGTAGTTACCGATCGCGACACCGACGCGCGGCGTCGGATTGGCCGAGGTCGAGAACACGCCATAGGGCAGGTTCTGGATCGGGAAGTCGGAGGCGGGATCGACCTCGATGAAGGAGCGGAGGCTGGGGTCGTTGGGGTGGGGCATGTTTCCTGCCATACGAATTCTGGTGCTGAACTTCTGTCACCCTCCCCTGGAGGGGGAGGGTCGGCTCATATTGAGCGCAGCGAAATATGAGACGGGGAGGGGTGATCTCTCAACACGGGCAGTGTTCCTTGCGGAGAGACCATCACCCCACCCCGCTACGCATTCCGCTTCGCTGCATGCGTAGCGACCCTCCCCCTCCAGGGGAGGGTAAGCAAGACTACCGCTTGTTCGGATCGAACCGCTTCTCCAGTCCCGTCCAGCAATCCGCGTAATTGTCCTGCAGCGTCGACGACTTCGCGGCGTGCGCTGTCACGCGCTGCGGGTAGCGGGTCTCGAACATGAAGGCCATGGTGCCGGTCAGCTTCACCGGCTTCAGCTCGCCGTTGCTGGCATGCTCGAAGGCATCGCGGTCGGGGCCGTGCGGCAGCATGCAATTGTGCAGGCTGATTCCGCCCGGGACAAAACCCTGCGGCTTGGCATCGTAGACGCCGTAGATCAGGCCCATGAACTCGCTCATGATGTTCATGTGATACCAGGGCGGGCGGAAGGTGTTGTCGGCCACCATCCAGCGCTCGGGGAAGATCACGAAGTCGATGTTCGCGGTGCCCGCGGTCTCCGACGGCGAGGTCAGCACTGTGAAGATCGAGGGATCGGGATGATCGAAGCCGATCGCGCCGACCGGAGAGAAGGTGCGCAGATCGTATTTGTAAGGCGCGTAATTGCCGTGCCACGCCACGACGTCGATCGGCGAATGTGGCAACGTGGTCTTGAACAGCGATCCGCCCCATTTCACGTAGAGTTCGGTCGGCGTGTCCTTGTCCTCGTAATGCGCGACCGGGGTGAGAAAGTCGCGCGCGTTGGCGAGGCAATTGGCGCCGATCGGCCCGCGCTCCGGCAGCGTGAAGGCGCCGCCGTAATTTTCGCAGAGATAGCCGCGCGCAGGACCGTTCGGAATCTCGACGCGGAATTTGACGCCGCGCGGGATCACCACGATCTCGCCGGGCTCGGCGTCGATACGGCCAAACTCGGTGACGACGCGCAGGTTGCCCTGCTGGAGCACGAACATCAGCTCGCCGTCGGCATTGTAGAAGTGCTGGTCCACCATCGAACTGGTGATGAGGTAGACATGCGCGGCCATGCCGGCCTGCGTGTTGACGTCGCCGGCGGTCGTCATGGTCTGCACGCCCTGAAGGAAGGTCATGTCCTCCTTCGGGATCGGCGCCGGGTCCCAGCGCAGCTGCGCGATCGGTAAATCGTATTCATGGCAGGGCGCCGAGCGCCACAGGCCGGCATCGGCCTTCTCGAACCGGCCGGAATGCTTCACCGAGGGACGGATGCGATAGAGCCAGGAGCGCTCATTGGTGCCGCGCGGCGCGGTGAATGGCGAGCCGGAAAGCTGCTCGGCATAGAGCCCGTAGGCGCAGCGCTGCGGCGAGTTGCGCCCGATCGGCAGCGCGCCCGGCAGCGCCTCGGTCTCGAAGCTGTTGCCGAAGCCGGACATGTAGCCCGGCGTGACCTGCGCCGAGCTGCGAATGATCTGATCAGGCGAGGTGTTGACGTTCATGACTATCCTCCTCCTTGCAGGGCGGCCCACATTTCCTGGTCGCGCTTATCGGTCCAGATCACGGGGTCGTCGATCCCCGACGCCTCGTCATAGGCGCGCGAGACGTTGAACGGCAGGCAGTGCTCGTAGATGGCGAAGCTGTGGAATTTCGGATCCATGACTTCGCGCGTCGCCGCCATCGATTCCTTCAGCGTGCGCCCCCTGGCGACGGAGATTTCGGCCGCGCCGTAGAGCGAGGTGACGAAGTCGCGCGTCATCGCGATGGCTTCGCGCACCGTGGCTGTGCCCTTCAGCGCATCGCCGCGGCCCGGCGCGATCGCCTTGGGATTGAAGTTGCGGATCTCGTTCAGCGTCAGCGGCCATTCGCGCAAATGCGCGTCACCGCAATAGCAGGCCGAGTGATATTCGATGAGGTCGCCGGAGAACATCACTTCGGCATCCGGCACCCAGGCGACGATGTCGCCGGAGGTGTGGCCGGCCCCTAACTGCATCAGGCGCACTTCGCGTTTTCCCAGATAGATCGACATCTCGCCTTCGAAGGTCAGCGTCGGCCAGGTCAGGCCGGGAATGCTCGCGGCATCCTGGAACAGGCGCGGGAAGCGGCCATATTCGGAATCCCAATCCTGCTGGCCGCGTTCCTCGATGAGGCGATAGGTCTCCTGCGAGGCCACGATGCCCTGCGCCTTGTAGGCGGAGGCGCCCAGCACGCGCACGGCGTGATAGTGCGACAGCACGACATATTTGACCGGCTTGTCGGTGACGGTCTTGACGCGCTCGATCACCTTGTTGGCCATCGCCGGCGTCGACTGCGCGTCGAACACCAGACAGCCGTCGTCACCGACGATGATCGCGGTGTTCGGATCGCCCTCCGCGGTGAAGGCATAGAGATCGGTGCCGATCTCGGAGAAGGTGATCTTCTTTTCGGAGAGATCGCCGGTGGATGCGAAGTTCTTCGCCATCAATTCATCCTCAGGTCTTTGGGTTATTGTTGTTGCTGTTGTTGCTGCTGGCCGTCGGTCATGCGCCGCTTCGCGAGCACGATCGCTTCCCGCAACACGTCGATGTCGCCGATATGGTTGGCGAGGATCAGGACCAGTGCCGCGTCGAAATCGGCGCTCTGCTCCTCGGTGAAGCCGCGGTGCGCCTCGACGATGGCGCGAAAGGCATCGTCGGGCCGCGCGAAGTTGGAGCTGGTTGAAAGCGGCATGCGAATCCTCAATTCAAACCTTCGGCCCGCGACAGCGCGGCGGCAATGGCCTTGCGCGTCGGGTGGCGGAAGCGCGCCGCGACGTAGCCGTCGGGCCTGAGCAGATAAGCCGCACCGGGCTCGGCGTCATAGCGCTTTGCGACGAGGCCCGAGGGATCGGCAAGCCCGCCCTCGCCACCGATGCGGATATCCTTCACGCCATCGGGCGCGTCGATCGCCGCGCCATTGCTGAACGACAGCAAGGTGAAGCCTGTTCCACCGCGGCGGAATGCATCCGTCAGATAGGCCTGCTCGCCAGCGGGGGCGTCGAGCATTGAACAGCCGGGCGCCGGTCCGCCGCGCCACGCATCCGCATCGGGCGATGACAGCGGCGAGTCGTAGCTGCACGGCACCGAGAGCCGGCCGCCATTGACCATGCGCTTGCCGAACTCCGTCTCCTTGGCCAACGACAGCACCGCCTTGCGCAGCCGCGCCTCCTGATGCGAGTTCGGCGCCATGAAGTCCGTCGAGCGGGTCGACTCGCGAATGTTCTCGTCGGCAGCCCCGCTGCGCTCGACATGGTAGCTTTCGAGCAGGCTCGCGGGCGAGGCGCCGCGCAGCACGCGATCGAGCTTCCAGGACAGGTTCTCGGCGTCTTCGAGGCCCGAGTTCGCACCACGCGCACCGAAGGGCGAGACCTGATGCGCGGAATCGCCCGCAAAAATCACCCGGCCGTGGAGGAAGCGATCCATCCGCCGGCACTGGAATTTGTAGAGCGAGATCCACTCGAACTCGAACTTGTCGTGACCGAGCATGCGCGCGATCCGCGGCCGCACGTTCTCCGGCTTCTTCTCGACGACGGGATCGGCATAGCGATTGAGCTGGAGATCGATGCGCCAGACGTCGTCGGGCTGACGGTGCAGCAGCGCGGAGCGGCCGGCATGAAACGGCGGATCGAACCAGAACCAGCGCTCGGTCGGGAACTCCGCGGTCATCTTGACGTCGGCGATCAGGAACTGGTCCTCGAACACCTGGCCGGCGAAGTCGGCGCCAACCATCTGCCGCAGCGAGGAGCGCGCGCCGTCGCAGGCGACGACATATTGCGCGTGCAGGCGATAGGCGCCCTCCGGCGTTTCGATTGTCAGCGCGACGGAATCGTTGCGACTCTCCAGCGCCGTCACCTTGTTGCGCCAGCGGAGGTCGATCGCAGGCAGATCGCTGATGCGATCGACCAGATAGGCCTCGGCGTAATATTGCTGGAGGTTGATGAAGGCCGGCCGCTTGTGACCGTCTTCCGGCAGCAGGTTAAACTGGTAAAGCTGCGACTCGCCATGAAAAATGCGGCCGACGCTCCAGACCACGCCCTTGTCGACCATGCGGTCGCCGACGCCGAGCCGGTCCCAATATTCGAGCGACCGCTTGGAGAAGCAGATCGCGCGCGAGCCTTCGCCGATCCGGTCGGCATCATCCAGAAGGACGACGCGCTGGCCGCGCTGGGCAAGGTCAATCGCGAGCGACAGCCCCACCGGCCCCGCGCCGACGACCACCACGGGATGCTCGGCCGCACTCTGGCCGGGACGATCCTGGTCGGGGTGGCGGCGATAGCCGAACTGGGTTTTGGCCTGCTGCGTATTGGCCTGCGCCATGCGCTAACCTCGGCTCTGGTCAAGAGAGGACTGATCTGCTAGATAGTCTCACGTGCAACTATTTTGGACCGGAGCCGGCCGGCCGTCAACTGGAATTCGGAGCGCAAGCCTTGGCGAGGACATCCAGCGACATCGCGCTGAAGGCACGTGAGGCTGACGAGGCTTCATTGCGGCCGAAGGCGCGGCTCGATTTGTTCAAGTTCGTGCCGTTCCGCCTCAACCGGCTAGCGGCTGAGGTGAGTTCCGCGCTTGCGGTCGAATATCAGGAGCGTCACGGCCTCGACATTCCGGCCTGGCGCGTGATCGCCACGCTCGGCTTCCGCAACGATGCCTGTAGCGCGCAGTACGTCTCGCAATGCACCCGCACGCACAAATCCACCATCAGCCGCGCCGTGACCACGCTGCTGCACCAGGGGCTGATCGAGCGGGTCGAGAACGAAGCCGACCGCCGCGAATTCCGCCTGCAACTGACGAAGAAAGGTCGCGCGCTGTACGAAGAGCTGTTCCCGCAATTGCTGCGGCGGGAAGACGAGATCCTCGCCTGCCTCTCCGCGCAGGAGCGCAAGCAGCTCTCGGCCCTGCTCGGCAAGATCGAACAGAGCCTCGACCTGATCCAGACCAGCGAAGAGGCCGACGCGAAAGAGGCGTATTAGGGCGCGTACTCATAGAGGTGCAGACGTCGGCTTTTGGGAGGCCGATTGAGAAAGCTTGGCAGGTCCGTGACGGCACTGGCTTATATAACGGCGCTACTTGCGGCGTTTGCCGCAACTCGCGCATACGCCGCTGACATAGGTTATCTGGCTTCCCCCGGAGTCGCTGCAAACGAGTTTCCCTCACCACAGCGCCCTGTTGCACGGATCGTCAGCCCGCGCCGCGCCGCCGAAGAGCGCCGAGACGCCCTCAATGAGGCCGGTCAAATCGCACGTGCTCTTGAACTGAAACCAGGTATGACAGTGGGCGACATTGGAGCAGGCAGCGGCTACCACACGGTCAGGCTCTCGCACCTCGTCGGCCCCGCCGGCTCTGTCGTTGCCCAGGACGTCACGCGGGATTACCTCATCGAGCTCGCCAGGCGAACAGAACGTCTGAAGTTGACGAACGTGCAATTCGCGCTCGGCGAACCACACGACCCGCGTCTGCCCGCTTCCTCGCTGGATGCCGCAATCCTCGTGCACATGTATCACGAGATAGCCCAACCCTATGCCTTCCTCTACAATCTCGCGCCCGCCTTGAAGCAGGGTGCGCGGGTCGGAATTGTCGATCTTGAGCTTCCGACGTCGAAGCATGGCACGCCAATTGAGCTCTTGCGCTGCGAATTGACCGCCGTCGGCTATCGCGAGGTTGCCACATATAAGCTCGCAGGGGACGGAGGATACCTGGCGGTATTCTCTCCGCCGGAGGCAGCGGCTCTAGAATCTCCCCGCGATATCGTTGCTTGTGCGGATCCTGCCGGCACTCGCTGACACCACGCCCCGGATTCCGTCACTTCGCAAACGACCGCGACGGCGGCAAATGCAGCGCCCAGGCATCGACCTTGTCGCTGGCACGCGGATAGATCTCCGTCACGATCGGATCGTGGCCGGGAATGAACCTGTCAGGATGACCGGCGAGGCGTTCGATCGTCTCCCAGCCCTGCGCCATGTCGCCGATATTGTAGACGATGGGGAACGGACTCCTGCGCTGCAGATTGGCGTAGTAGTGTGCGGCATCGGACGCCAGCACCACCGGCCCGCGCGCGGTCTCGACCTTGACCACCTGCAAGCCATCGGAATGGCCGCCGACACGATGCACGGTGACGCCGGGCGCCACCTCGCCGTCGCCGGAATAGAAATTGACGCGCTCGCCATAGACATGACGCACCATCTGCGTGACGTGCTCGACCGAGAACGGATGTCGCAGCAGTCCGTTACACATGCAGCGTCCCGTCGCGTAAGCCATCTCGCGCTCCTGGAGATGGAAGCGCGCGTTCGGGAAGCGATCGAGATTGCCGGCGTGGTCGTAATGCAGATGCGTCACGATAATGTCGCGAACGCTCGACGCCGCGACGCCAAAGCGCTCCAGCGCATCGACCGGATTGAGCGTCAGCTTGCGCGCCCGCGCGCTCGCCTCCTCGGCGTTGAAACCGGTGTCCACCAGGATGTCGCGGCCGCCGCCGCGGATCAGCCAGACGAAATAGTCGAGATCCTGTGCCGCGCTGTCATGCGGGTCGGGCTGAAGGAAGTTCATGTTGGGGGTGCGTGGCGACATCGTCGCATAACGCAGGGCGTAGATTTCGTAGGCGTTTCCCATGGTTTTCTTTTCTGAGTTGGACCTTCGGGGACGATCAAGCGCACCAAGCCATTGTCGGCCGCAAAGGTCAAACACCGGAGGGCTGCGACAGCGTCCAGCCTGCTATGTGAGACCCCTCACATCTTCTTTGTCGCGGCTGCTCCAGCATCCTGCCGCAGAGTCGAACCAGATGGCGCCGAGCACAACCGTGATAGTCCGTTTATTCCCCTCCCGGCGCGCCCATGCATCGCGGTCAATTGTCGCGATAATGCCGAATCTCCAAGCGGTTGACGCCCCCCTTCCGCGGTTTGATAATGCACATTGCGTAAGTTAAGGTCGCCGCGGCGCAAGCTGGGAACGGCGCCTTTTTGGCTGGACCGCGCTGATTATGAAAATTCGCTTCCTTTTTCTTCTGCCCYTGCTCGTTTCGCTCGTCCCGGTTGCGCCATCCCTGGCCGCCGGCGACCGTTATGCGTTGGTCATCGGCAACGCCAAATATCCGGACGCGGACGCCCCGCTGAAGGAACCGCTCAACGACGCGCGCGACGTCGCCGACGAGCTAAAGCGCGACGGCTTTTCCGTTGAAATCGGCGAGAACCTGACCGGCGACGGCATGCGCCGCGCCTTCGACAAGCTCTATGGCAAGATCAAGCCGGGCTCGGTGGCGCTGATCTTCTTCAGCGGTTTCGGCATCCAGTCAGCGCGCCAGAGCTACATGCTGCCGATCGACGCGCAGATCTGGACCGAATCCGACGTGCGCCGCGACGGTTTCAGCCTGGAGACCGTGCTCGGCGAGCTCAATACCCGCGGCGCGGGCGTCAAGATCGCGCTGGTCGACGCCTCCAGGCGCAATCCCTTCGAGCGCCGGTTCCGCAGCTTCTCGGCCGGCCTGACGCCGGTCATCGCGCCGAACGGCACGCTGGTGATGTACTCGGCGGCACTGGCCTCGGTGGTCTCGGACGCGGGCGGCGATCACAGCCTGTTCGTCCAGGAGCTCCTGAAGGAGATCCGCGTCCCCGACCTGATGGCCGAGGAGACGCTGAACCGCACCAAGATGGGCGTCACCCGCGCCTCGCGCGGCGAACAGGTGCCGTGGATCTCCTCTTCCCTCGCCGAGGATTTTTCCTTCATTCCGGGCGCCGGCGGATCGCGTCCGTCGATGACGGCACCACCGCCATCGCCGCCGGTCGTCGCCAACAACCCGCCGCCGGCTCCGCCCGCACCGCCTCCGCCGCCGAAGCCGGCGGACACGGCAGCGGCACCTGCTCCGGCACCAGCACCGGCGCCCTCACCGAAACCGCAGGTCGAGGCCGCCTTGCCGCCGGCGCCACCGCCGGTGAAACCAGCCGAGACCACCCCCGCACCGAGCATGGATAGCGGGCCGAGCGCGGCCGCGCTGGCGGAGGATCCGACCATCAAGGGCCTGACGGCCAAGATCGCCGCCAATCCTGATGACGTGAACGCGCTGTACCGGCGCGGTCAGGTCTATGCCAGCAAGGGCGCCTACAATTTGGCCATCAAGGATTTCGACGAGACGCTTCGGATCAACGCGAAGGACGTCGAGGCGTTGAACAACCGCTGCTGGACCCGCACCGTGGTCGGCGACCTCCAGGGCGCGCTGAAGGATTGCAACGAGGCGCTGCGGCTGAGGCCGAATTTCGTCGATGCGCTGGACAGCCGGGGGCTCGTCAATCTGAAATCGGGAGCGGTCAAGAACGCCATCGCCGATTTCGACGCAGCCCTGAAGATCAACCCGCGCCTGACCTCCTCGCTCTTTGGCCGCGGGATTGCCAAGCAGCGCAACGGCTCGGCGCAGGAAGGCGCGCTCGACATCGCCAATGCCAAGGCGATGGACCCGAACATTGTTCAAGAGTTCGCAAGCTACGGAGTACGCTAGTATTTTTTTGAATTGAGGCGGCAGACGCCTCGAACCCTCGGCGGCCCAGGGAAGACTAACGGACGGATGCCGCAGGYGGCCTTTCCCGGGGGCCCATTGCAGGAATTTTTGGAACCGCGCGGTCAGCTGCGCAGGAGGGACTGGCAATGAGATTGGCTGCAAAGGGATTTACCGCGATCCTGTCCATCATCACGGTCGGCGCCGCTCTGTCGCTGACGACTCCGCTCGCATTCGCGGGCGACGACGGCAACAGCAAGAACGTTACCGAGGACGAGATCGTCCGCGCACTCGCGCCGCCGCCGAAGAAGCCGTTGACCCGCGGCCTCTCGATCGCCCCGCAGGCCGATCCCGCACCCAGTGCGGCGGAAACCAAGCTGATCCAGTCCGTGCGCGGCCGCTCGACGCGCTCGCTTTCGTCGACCGAGCGCGAAGAGATCGCGTCGGTGGCCAAGGACAAGCCGAATATCGATCTTGAAATCACGTTCGACTACAACTCGGCCAATATCAGCGCCAAGTCGCTCGGCTCGGTACAGGCGCTCGGTCGCGCGCTGACCAGCCCCGACCTGAAGGGCTCGACCTTCGTGGTTGCCGGCCACACCGACGCCGCCGGCGGCGAGGGCTATAATCAGGACCTGTCGGAGCGCCGCGCGGATTCGATCAAGCGCTACCTCGTCGACAAGTACGGCATCTCTGCGACCGATCTCGTCACCGTCGGCTACGGCAAGAGCAAGCTGAAGGACCCGGCCCAGCCGATGGCGGAGGTCAATCGTCGCGTCCAGGTCGTCAACATGGAAAACAAGACCACCGCATCGAAGTGAGAGCACGACGTAATCCTTTGAAGTGCCAAATCCTTTGAAGTGCCAAGTCGTGATGTGGTGTAAAGTCTTGCTTCAAAAGCGCGTCCCGCAGCCTTGTGGGACGCCGCTTTATTTCAGGGAAACGCTCTCAGCAGGCCTCGTGCGGATGGCCGTGAGCCAGGCCAGGACAATCCGGCGATGAACGCCTCCGAATATCTCAAGCCTGCCGGAACCGTGGTGTTCGTCGTTGCGCTCGGCGTCGGCTATTATCTGTTCGAGCATCGGCATCGCCCCGAGGCGAAGGAAACGCCGAGCGAGGCGCTCGTCATCGTGACGAAGTCGACCAACGCCTGCTTCTCCGACCTCGTGCGGGTGACCGGCTTCTTCGTGCCGCGCCGCGAGGCCGTGGTCGTCGCCGACCAGGAAGGCTCCAGGGTCACCGACCTCTTTGTCACCGAAGGCGCCATGGTCACCGACAATCAGGAGCTGGCGCGCCTGACGGCGCCGCCGCAGATCCCCGGCCAGCCACAAAGACCCGGCACGCAAGGCCCGATCTCGCTGAAGGCGCCCGCGCCGGGCCTCGTTACCGAAGTACGCACCATCGTCGGCGCGCCCGCCTCGCCGCAGGCCGGCCCGATGTTCCGCATCGCCGTCAACAACGAGATCGAGCTCGACGCCCAGGTCCCGGCGGTGCACATGCCCAAGCTCAATCCCGGCGCGACCGTGCGCATCAGCCGCGATGACGCGCCCGATTTGATCGGCCGGGTCCGGCTGGTCGCGCCCGAAATCGACCGCACCACGCAGCTCGGCCGCGTCCGCATCAGCGTCACCAACAATCCTTCGCTCAAGGTCGGCGTGTTTGCCCGCGCCTCGATCGACGCCAAGCGAAGCTGCGGCGTCTCGATCCCCAAGACCGCGATCGACCATCTCACCATTCAGGTCGTCAAAAACAATATTGTCGAGACGCGCAAGGTACGGGTCGGGCTGTCGTCCGACAGCGCGACGGAAATTCTGGAAGGCCTCGAGGTCGGCGAAATCGTCGTGGCCGACGCCGGCTCTTCGCTCCATGACGGCGACCAGATCAAGACCATGTTCGCCGATGAACTCGATCGCACGCGGGTACGCTGATGGCTCTCAATATCTCGGCTTGGTCGATCCGCAATCCGCTGCCGTCGGTCGTCTTCTCGATCATCCTCCTGGTCCTCGGCTGGGTGTCCTTCACCAAGCTCGCGGTGACGCGGCTGCCTTCGGCCGACATTCCCGTGATCTCGGTCGTGGTGTCGCAGTTCGGCGCAGCACCCGCTGAGCTCGAATCCCAGGTCACCAAGACGGTTGAAGATGCCGTCTCCGGCGTCGAGGGGGTCAGGCACATCACCTCCTCGATCACCGACGGCGTGTCAGTGACCACCATCCAGTTCGCGCTGGAAACCAACACCGACCGCGCGCTCAACGACGTCAAGGACGCGGTGACGCGCGTGCGCTCCAACCTGCCGCAGAACGTCACCGAGCCGCTGATCCAGCGCGTCGACGTCATCGGCCTGCCGATCGTCACCTATGCCGCGATCTCGCCCGGCAAGACGCCCGAGCAGCTCTCCTATTTCGTCGACGACGTCGTCAAGCGCGCGCTGCAGGGCGTGCGCGGCGTTGCCCAGGTCGAGCGCATCGGCGGTGTCGAGCGCGAGATCCTGGTCTCGCTCGATCCGGACCGGATGCAGGCGATGGGGCTGACCGCGGTCAATGTCAGCCAAAGCCTGCGCGGCACCAATGTCGACGTCGCCGGCGGCCGCGCCGAGATCGGCAAGAACGACCAGGCGATCCGCACGCTTGCGGGCGCGAAGACACTGGGCGATCTCGCCGGCACCATGATCCCGCTGTTCGGCGGCGGTGAGGTCCGGCTCGACGATCTCGGCACCGTCACCGACACCATCGCCGACCGCCGCACCTTCGCCCGCTTCAACGGCGAGCCGGTGGTCGCGCTCGGCATCAAGCGATCCAAGGGCGCCAGCGATGTGAAGGTGGCCGAGGCCGTGCAGAAGCGCATCGACGCGCTGAAGGCCGCCTATCCCGACGTCGACCTGAAGGTGATCGACACCTCGGTCGAATATACCAACGGCAATTACCACGCGGCGATCTCGACCCTGTTCGAAGGCGCCATCCTTGCCGTCATCATCGTGCTCCTGTTCCTGCGGGACCTGCGCGCCACCATCATTGCCGCGATCTCGCTCCCGCTGTCGATCTTCCCGGCGTTCTGGGCGATGGACCTTCTCGGCTTCTCGCTGAACCTCGTCAGCTTCCTCGCCATCACGCTGTCGACAGGTATTCTCGTCGACGACGCCATCGTCGAGATCGAGAACATCGTCCGGCACATGAACATGGGCAAATCGCCCTATCGTGCCGCACTTGAAGCCGCAGACGAGATCGGCCTTGCGGTGATCGCGATCTCGCTGACCATCATTGCGATCTTCGCGCCAGCGAGCTTCATGTCGGGCATCGCCGGACAGTTCTTCAAGCAGTTCGGCATCACCGTCTCGGTGCAAGTGTTCTTCTCGCTGCTCGCGGCGCGCTTCGTCACGCCGGTGCTGGCCGCCTACTTCCTCAAGCACCATGCGCACGAAGAGCCGCCGCCCGGCCGCGTGCTGCGGGCCTATCACAGGATCGTGGCCTGGTCGGTGAAGCACCATTTCATCACCGTGCTGATCGGCTTCGGGGTGTTCGCCGCCTCAATCTGGAGCATCACGCTGCTGCCGCAGGGCTTCCTGCCGGCGCAGGACAGCGCGCGCTCGCTGCTGGCGCTCGAGCTGCCGCCGGGCACCCAGCTTGCCTACACCGAGAAGGTCACCGAGGACATCGTCGCACGCCTGCGCAAGCGGCCGGAGGTGAAGAGCATCTTCGTCGATGGCGGGCGCGTCCCGCCGGGCACCCAGGAAGTCCGGCGCGCCTCTCTGATCATCAACTACACGCCCAAGGACAGCCGCGACATCACCCAGCGCGAGCTCGAATTCTCGATCAGCCAGGAGCTGGAGAACGTTCCCGACATCCGCTTCTGGTTCCTCGACGAGAACGGCCTGCGCGCCATCTCGCTGGTCGTGACCGGCGTCGACGCCAACATCGTCAACAACGTCGCCAGCGAGCTCGCGACGCAGATGAAGCGGATTCCGACGATCTCCAACGTGATCTCGGAAACCACGCTCGAGCGGCCCGAGCTGCGCATCGAGCCGCGCGCAGATCTCGCCGCGCGCCTCGGCGTCTCCACGGAAAGCCTGTCGCAGACCATCCGCGTCGCCACCATCGGCGATGTCGGGCCCGCGCTCGCCAAGTTCGACGTCGGCGACCGCCTGGTGCCGATCCGCGTCCAGCTCGAGGACGCCGCGCGCGGTAATCTGAGGACGCTCGAACAGCTGCGCGTGCCGCTCGGCGAGCGCGGCGAGAAGGGCGGCGTGCCGCTCTCGGTCATCGCCGACGTCAAGCTCGACCAGGGTCCGACCAGCATCAACCGCTACGATCGTGAGCGGCAGGCAACCGTCGCCGCCGACCTCGTCGGCTCCGCCGCACTCGGCGACGCGACCAAGAAGATCTACGACCTGCCGGTGATGAAGAGCCGGCCGAAGGGCGTGAAGGTCTCGCCCTCCGGCGACGCCGAAAGCCTGAACGAGCTGTCCGACGGCTTCGCCACTGCGATCACCGCGGGCCTGATGATGGTCTACGCCGTGCTGGTGCTGCTGTTCGGCACCTTCCTGCAGCCGATCACCATCCTGTTCTCGCTGCCGCTCTCGATCGGCGGCGCCATCGCCGCCCTGCTCATCACCGGCAAGCAGCTCACCACGCCGGTCTGGATCGGCATTCTGATGCTGATGGGTATCGTCACCAAGAACGCGATCATGCTGGTGGAATTCGCCATCGAGGCAATCCGCGCCGGCAAGCCGCGCGAGGAAGCGATGATCGACGCCGGCATGAAGCGCGCGCGCCCGATCGTGATGACCACGATCGCGATGGCCGCGGGCATGACGCCGAGCGCGCTCGCGGTCGGCGCCGGCGGCGAGTTCCGCTCGCCGATGGCGCTCGCGGTGATCGGCGGCCTGATCTTCTCGACCATCCTGTCGCTGGTGTTCGTGCCCGCGATGTTCATGGTGATGGACGATCTCGGCGCCCTGATCTGGCGATTCGCCAAGCGGCTGATCGTGCACAGCGAGGATGCCGAGACCGCCGATCATCACGGCGCGGCGCCGGATAAAAAGGGCATGGTACACCCCGCGGCGGAGTAGCCGTGATACGGACGTCGACGGCTCAAGCTGGTTCAGCGAGCGGCGTCAGCGAACTCGACGTCGCAGGAGATCGTCTTCGCTACCAAGCGTTCAAGCGCACCGGTCGCGCCGCCCGAACGACGGAGCGGTTTGGCCGATCCCCTACTCGTTCCGCGCGATCGCCGTCAGCTTGGTCATGTTCCGCAGCAGGATGCGGCCGCGCTGGAGATCGAGAATCGCCTCCTTGCGCCAGGCCTGAAGCTGGCGGTTGACGCTCTCGCGGGCCGCGCCGACGAAGATGCCGAGCTGCTCCTGCGAGATGTGGACCTCCGAGCCGAAATCGGCGGCGAGCGCGCAGAGCCGCCGCGCCAGCCGCACCGGCAGCGGTTGCAGCATGGATTCTTCCATGCGCTCGCTCTGCCAGCGGATGCGCTGGCACAACAGCGCGATGATTTTGATTGCGACCTTCGGCTCGCGTTCGAGGAAGCTGAGAAAATCTTCGCGCCGCAGCACGAACAATTCACTGGCTTCGCCTGCGGTCGCATCCGCAGTGCGGCTCTGGCCGTCCAGCACCGCGACCTCGCCGAACAGGTCGCCCGGCCCCATGAAGTTCAGGGTCAGACGGCTGCCGTCGGAGACGCCGGTCTCGATACGGACCTGGCCCCGGCGCACGCCGAACAGCGCGTCCCCCGCATCGCCCTTCTGGAATAGCACCTCGCCATTCCCCAGATGCTGGGTGTGGCAGAGATTCGACAGCCGCTGGAGCTCGTCTGCGCCGAGATCGGCGAACATCGCGTTCATCTTCAGGATGACCGCAAATTCGGCCTGCTTGCTCATTTCAATGTCCTTGTGAATTTCCTTAGCCAGTTTCCCTGGCAAATCGCTTGGAACCATCAAATCAGGATCGCGTAATACCGCGCCGGCGAAGTGTGTCATAAGTCACATAACTTTGCAGCACCCCCTGACTATTTTTACGTGCTTGGAGCCGCTTCCCGTCCGGGGATAAACTCAGGTGCAAAGGACGGATGCATAGGACGGTCATCTGCGGGATTCGCCGCCGATTGTCCGTCGTTGGAAAGTTGACATGAGAGCAGTGAAATTCGCCGGCGCGGCGATCGCCGCCGTCATCATCGTGATCGGGCTTCTCCTCGTGGTCGGGATTCCCTCGGGATTCCTGACCACGACGATTGCCTCGCGGGTCGAGAGCGCGACCGGTTATCGCCTGTCCATCGACGGCACCACGAAGATCAGCCTGTGGCCGACGCTGAACGTCACGCTCAACGATCTCACGCTTCAGGACCCGAAGGACCGCAGCGGCATCACGCGCCTGACGGTCGACAGCGTGCAGGCCGACATGTCGCTCTCGAGCGTATGGTCGGGCAGCCCGAAGATCAGCGAACTCGTCGTCACCCATCCCGTGCTCCACCAGCCGCTGCTGCGTGAGCGACTGCCGAATGCCGGCACCGCGTCGAAGCCGCTGGCGCTCGACACCGGTGGTGCGACCATCGACCGCGTCAAGGTCATCGACGGTGAAGTCGCATTCGCGCGCGTGCGCGACCGTGTCGAGGGCCGCATCAGCGCCATCAACGCCGACGCAGTCGTTGGCCGCGACCGCAAGGTCGACATCGCCGGCACCGCGCGGGTCGGCGATCACCCGACCAAGTTCGACATCAAGGCGTCGACGCCGGCGCCGCCGGCCGACCGACCGACCATTCCGGTGGATTTCGCCATCGACATGCCCGATGTGCTGAAATCCCAGCTCACCGGTCATGCCGAGATGCGGCTGAGCGGCGATGTCGTGATGATCAACGGCGTGAACGGCAGGCTCGGCGACGGCGCCTTCAACGGCTGGGCCTCGGTCGATATTGCGAGCAAGCCTCTGGTCAAGGTCGATCTCGACTTCCAGCGGCTCGCGATTCCGGTCGCGAAATCGCCGGAGGGCACGTCGGGACAGCCCTGGAGCAATGCACCGATCGACGTGTCCGGGCTCAATTATGTCGACGCACAAATCAGGATCTCCGCGAACGAGGCCGTGATCGGCGATACGCGCATCGCGCCGCTGGCGCTCGATGCGAAGCTCGCCGGCGGCGTGCTGAAGGCCGGCACCGCCAATCTCGGCGCCTATGACGGCCAGGTCTCGGGCGAGGTGATCCTGGATGCCACAAGCGGCGCACCGAGCTTTGCCATGCATTCCGATCTCGTCGGCGTGCGCGCATTGCCGCTGCTCCAGGGCCTTGCCGAGTTCGACCGGATCGACGGCAAGCTGCAGGCCAAGCTCGCGTTGCGCAGCGCCGGCACCAGCCAGCGCGCGCTGATGGCGAACATGCAGGGCACGGCCTTCGTCAATTTCCAGGACGGCGCCATCCGCGGCATCAATATCGCGCAGATGATCCGCTCGCTGACATCGGGTACGCTGTCGGGCTGGCAGGACAGCGAGGCCCAGAGCACGGATCTGTCGCAGCTCTCGGCGTCCTTCCGCATCGACAAGGGTCAGGCAGTGACGACCGATCTCAACCTGATCGGACCGCTGGTGCGCGTGACCGGCGCCGGCACCATCGCGCTCGACACCAAGATGATGGGTTTTCGCGTCGAGCCGAAGCTCGTGATGACCACCGAAGGCCAGGGCCGCGCGTCGGAGCCGGTCGGCTTCGGCATTCCCGTGATGATCCAAGGCAGTTGGTCGCAGCCGCGGATCTACCCAGACATGGCCGGCATGCTGGACAATCCGGACGCCGCCTATGCCAAGCTGCGCGAGATGGGCAAGGGCCTGTTCGGCCCTGACGGCGCCGGGCTCGGCAATATTCTGGGCAGCCTCGGATTGGGCGGCGCCGCAGCGCCGGGCAGCGGCAACGCGGCCGGCAATGCCAATCCGCAAACCCAGCAACCGGGACAGAACAACCCGCTCGGCGGCCCGCTGGGCGAGGCGATCGGCAATTTGATCCAGCAAGGGCTTTCCGGCGGCGCGGGGACCAGCACTGGCACCGGCCGCAGCCGCGGCCTGCCGGCAACACCGTCCACCCCCGCTCCGCAAGCCTCTCCCGCGCCCCCGGCCCAGGACGACCCGGCGGTGGTGCAGCAGGACAGCCAGCCGATGAACGACGTGCTGCGACAGCTCTTTAATCGATGATTGGCCGACCAACGCACTGGACTCCACGCCAATCCCTACATCGGCCTCCCCGTCCGCCGCTTCATCCGAAGGGATGAGGCCGCGACAATTCACGACCCTTTCGGCCTAGCCCGGCGTCGACAGCGGGTAACCACGCTGGGCGGTCGACCGGTCGCAGGACCGTCTCCTGGCCCGAATTGTGGTAGAAGGGCGCCTGGACCGGTACGGCCCGTAGCGCCGGCGTCGATGACGGCGCGAGAGGATCTGGATGGCGGGAGCGAAAGACAAGACACGGTTTCTGCGCGAGGGCCTGTTCGCCAAATACGTCGTCTCCCTCGTCGGCCTCGTCGTGTTTGTCCTCGCCGTCAACGGCGCGATGGAGACCTGGATCTCCTATCGCGCCACCAAGACCCAGCTGACCGACGGGCTCGACGACAAGGCGCAAGGAGCCGCCCGGCGGATCGAGCAGTCGATCTCCGAGCTCGAGCGCCAGATCAGCTGGGTGACGCGGGCAAGCCAGGACACGCTCGAGAAGCGCCGCGCCGACTACGCATCGCTCCTGCACCAGGTCTCGGTCGTCAATCAGCTGTTCCAGCTCAACGGCGAGGGACGCGAGGTGCTGCGCGTCTCGCGCCAATCGACCACGACCGGTGGCAATGCCGACCTCTCCCGCGACATGCGCTTCACCGACACGGTTGCCCGCGGCGTCAGCTACGCGCCGGCCTGGTTCTCCGACCGGACGCCGATGATGTCGATCTCGGTGGCGCATTCCGGCTTCAATGCCGGCGTCACCGTGGCCGAGATCGATCTCAGCTTCCTCTCCGACTTCCTGTCCGACGCCCAGGTCGGCAAGGCCGCGTTCGCCTATGTGGTCGATCCGCGCGGCCGCGTGCTGGCGACGTCGTCGAAAGGGCCCGATGTCGGCAAGGATCTGTCGAAGCTGCCGCAGGTGGCGGCGGCGATTGCGCCCGGCCGCGAGCCCGACACGTCGGGTACCGACTTCAACGGCCATGCGGTGATGAGCGCCGCCAGCACCGTGCCGAAGCTCGGCTGGAACGTGATGTTCGAGCAGCCGACGACGCAGGCGTTGATGCCGATCCGCGACCAGCTCGTGCGCATCGCGCTGTTGATCGGCATGGGCCTGATGGTCGCGATCCTCGCCGGCACGCTGCTCGCCCGCCGCATGATCATCCCGATCACGGCGCTGCGCGACGGCGCGCACAAGCTCGGCGAAGGCGATTTCAGCCACCGCATCGACGTCCACACTTCCGACGAGCTGGAAGACCTCGCCGGCCAGTTCAACCGCATGGCGGGCCAGCTCCAGGAAACCTATTCGGACCTGGAGACCAAGGTCGAGGAGCGCACCCGCGATCTCGCGCAGTCGATCAACGAGCTCAAGGCGCTGGAAGAGGTCGGCCGCGCGGTCGCCTCCTCGCTCGATCTCAACGCCGTGCTACCGACCATCGCCGCGCGCGCGATCGAGATTACCCATGCCGATGCGGTGCTGATCTACGGCTTCGATGCCGAGACGCGCCGCTTCAACCTGATCGAATCCAACGGCATCGACAAATCGGCCGACGGCGCGCATGTCACGATCCAGCAAGGCGCGAACATCCTGAGCGATGCCGCCGAGAGCGGCGAGCCGATCGCGATTGCCGATCTCGACCGGGCCTCCGAGCAACCGCTGCGCGACGTCGCGATCGATGCCGGCTTCCACTCCGTGCTGGTGGTGCCGCTGGTGGACCAGCAGGGCACGCTCGGCTCGCTCGTGGTGCTGCGCCGGGCCGGCGGCGAGTTCGGCGGAAGCCTCACCGGCCTGATGCGCACCTTTGCCAACCAGGCCGTGCTGGCGATGCGCAACGCGCGGCTGTTCACCGAGGTCGATCACARGGGCCGCGAGCTCGCCGCGGCACATAACACCGTGCAGCAGCAGGCGGCAAAGCTCCAGGAGCAGACCGAGCAGCTTCGCAACTGGAACCGCTCCCTGGAAGAGCGCGTCGAGAAGCAGCTCGGCGAGATTAGCCGCATCAAGCGGCTCGAACGTTTTCTCGCGCCGCAGGTCGCCCAGCTCATCGCTTCGTCGGATGGTCATGACTCGCTGCTCGACAGCCATCGCCGCGAGGTCACCGTGCTGTTCTGCGATTTGCGCGGCTTCACCGCCTTCACCGAGGCGACCGAGCCGGAAGAGGCGATGAACGTGCTGCGCGAATATCACGCAGCGCTCGGCAAGCTGATCTTCAAATACGAGGGCACGCTCGACAAATATGCCGGCGACGGCGTGATGATCCTGTTCAACGCGCCGATCCAATTCGAGGACCACACGCGGCGCGCGGTGCAGATGGCGGTGGAGATGCGCGACACGATCGGCCCGCTGACCGAGAAGTGGCGCAACCGCGGGCACACGCTCGGCTTCGGCATCGGCATCGCGCTCGGCTATGCCACGCTCGGCCAGGTCGGCTTCGAGCAGCGGCTGGAATATGCCGCGATCGGCAGCGTCACCAACCTCGCCTCGCGGCTCTGCGACGAAGCCAAGGCCAACCAGATCGTGGTCAGCCGCCGCGTCTACGGCATCGTCGAGCCCTGGGTCGAAGCCCGCGCGCTCGACGACCTCGTGCTCAAGGGGTTCAATCACCCGGTGCTGGCGATGGAGATTTTGTCCTGGCGCGAGGAAGTGGAGAACGTAGTGGATGCCGCGGCGGCGCGCCGGCGAGGGTAGCCAACAACAAAAACGCGAAAACAACCCCATGCACAGTAGACGGGGGCTGTCGGATCAATGACTTACGCGGGTGCCGGAGCGGTTTGACACGTCGGGCAAAACACCGGCAGGATGGTATCATCTCCCACACCGCGCCCACGAACCACATCCCTCCTCCCCGCGACTAACCATCGCCTCGATGGCGAGGCGAGAATCCGGATGGAGACGATCGTGGCGTTTGCCTTGCCTTCGCGCGCGTATGATTTGCAGATGCTGGACCGTCCCGCGGATCGTGCGCGCGATCACGGTTGGGTCTTTGGCCTGCCGCCGGGCATCAGCAGCGAGCAATGGCCGCTCGATCCCGTCACCGGCTTTCCGCTGATGCACGGCTTCACCTTGAAGCTGCCGGACGATTATCGCGTGCATGGCGAGGACATCGTCGCGGTCTCGTTCTTCGCCACCGCGCCCGATCACAATGACGGCGGGGCGCCCGATGATCCCGAGATTCGCGAGGCCGTGGCGGCGCGACCCGCGCATCCGCGGCTTTCGCGCATGACCGACATTCTCGACTACGAATATGCCGCGTTGCTGCTGACCAAAGCCGAATATGAGGGCGCATTCGCGGCGCCGCCGGCGCCGCTTCCGCTTGCGACAGCAGATCGGCCGCGCTGGCTCGACGTCGGCGGCGCCAGTGCCTTCTTCGAGGCCGCCGCGCCTTACGCAAAGAAGATGTTTGCCGCGCAGCCGCGCGCCGATCTCAGCGAGACCCGCGCGATCGCGCTTGTGCCGCGCGCGACCGATCCCAATGCCGGCAAGGGCCCGCAGGACGAGCACACAAGACAAAACCCGCCGACCGGTTATCAGCCCTACTATTACTATGTCGGCGGCGTGCCGAGCCGCGACAATTTCCGCCTGCACGACTGGGGCAAGGATCACGCGCACAACCATCTCGGCGGCACCATGCGGCCGTGCCAGGCGGTGCCGGAGATGAGCCCGTTCTACATCGAGTTCGAGGAATATTTCGGCGGCTACAATTTCGGCGGCGGCAACGCGCAGCTCGACTTCAAGGACATGAAGTTCGACTGGGCGTGCGGCTGATCACGCCCCTCGCTTCGGCCCGATCGCCTCGAAGCCGGCCTTCTGCTCGTTGCTCAAGTCTGCCTCGAAATCGTCGAGCGCGTCGCCGACGCCCTTCACCGCCTGCAGCATCGTCTCCAGCCGCGCCTTCACGGCCGTGAGGCGGGCCTGCGGCGTAGGCTCGGCCTTGGACGGGCAGGCGCTGAGTGTCTCCATGGTGCGGAGCGTGGTGTCCTGGAGCACCTCAAGCCGGGCGCGAGCGGTGTCGTCAAGCCTCAGCGTGGACGCGATCTCGCCGGCGGGCCATTGCTGCTGCACGAGCTGCTCGTATTGCCGCTGCGCCTGCACATCATAGCGGGGATCGTAGCCGGCCTCGCAGGCGGCTGGCGCCTGCGCGTCCTTGCGCTGGCCGGCCGCAAGCGCGGCACGGCGCTCATTGGCCAGCGCGTCGAGCTTTGCCTTCTGGCCGGCATCGAGGAGATCGACGAACTTTGCGAGCGGCGGTGCGATAGCGTCCGTCGCCTTGATCATGGCCGCGAGGCGCGTCTGCATCAGGCCGAGGCGCTCCGCGGCGGTCGCGGGGGCCTGCGTCGGGCAGGCCGTGCGGATGGTGTCGCGCGCAACGACCCAGGCGGTCGCGAGCTCATCGAGCGCGGCGCGCTGCAATTCGTTCGGCTGCACCAGGGCGGCGATACGGTCGACCGGCAGGCCGCCGGTGTCGCTGGCATCGCAAACGGCCTCGACCGAAGGGACCTTTCGCGCGCGCCTGCCTTGCGGCGCTGTGTAGGCGGCGAACTCCGTGGCCGCATAGGGCGCGAAGATCGCGGCATAGATGTCGCCATAGCCATAGAGCGAGAGACTGGTCGTATCGCCCAGGATGATTGCGGTGGTGAGGTCGTCATGCGCGAACGGCCAGAACACGGGGCCGGCCCAGCCATAGCTGCCATCGGGGTGGCGCCACCAGCCCTGCGGGCGGCGGCCACCGTGCCAGCCCGACAGCGCAGCTTGCGCCGTGAGCGCCGCACGCAGGATGTAGGGGTTGGCCGGCTGACCGCGTTCGGCGCCGCGAGGATCCTGCGACCTCAGCGCGGCGGAGCGGTATCGGCCGCCCCGTACCGCCATGCGCGCATGGCGCAGGCGTGTCATGCCGATCACGTGGCCGACGGCAAAGCGCGCGACACCGAGCGGGCCGCCGCGCAATCCGAACTGTGCCTCGGCTTTATTCGGCAGCAGCACTGCCGCAATCATGAGAGCAGCGCCCGCCAGCGCCAGTCCCATGCGTCCGGACATGAAAGCGGACCTGACCACCTCGGCCTCCTCCCAGCGCCAAGCGCGCAGTGGGTCGCATCACAATGACGCGCTGGGGAACCGAATGTTCCGGAGAGACGGAGGGCAAAGCGTCGCAACGCGCACCGGCGTTGCCGATGCGACCTCAATCCGCCTTCCGCGGCACCACAAAAGTCTGGCCGGGATAGATCAGGTTGGGGTTGTGGATCTTGCCCCGGTTGGCGTTGTAGATCACCGCGTAGCGGGCGCCGTCACCGTAAGCGAGCCTGCTGAGCGCCCACAGGCTGTCGCCGCGGGAGATCACCCGGTTGCCGCCCGCTTCGGCCGGTGCGCCGCTGATGGCGTCCGCCGGCGACGCCGATGCAACGGTCGTGGCCGCGGGCGCTCGCGCCATCACCCTGGGTTTCGGTGCACCGATAAATCTCGGCTGAACCGTGGGCCTGTCATGCGCCGATGCCTGGCGCGCCGATGCCGACGGCAGGGATGCCACGACATCAGACTTGTCGTCGGACTTCTCGGCCTGCTTCAGCTCCTGCTTCGCGGCCGGTGCCGGGCGCGCGGGCGGCGGCGCGGCTTCGGCGATGGTCACCGGCATGCTGCGGCCCGACTGCGTCACGGTACCGTCAGGCGCTTTCGCCCGCAGGGTCAGCTCATAGGAGCCGGCGGGAAGCTGCGGCGGGGTCATCACGAACTGGCCCGAGGCATCGGCGACAACCGTATCGAGCGGCTTGCCGTCGCGCAGCAGCTCGACCTGTGCACCCGGCGCGGCCCGACCCGCGATCACCGCCGCCTCGCCGTGATCGTCGACGCGCGCGACGTCGAACCGCGGGCCAGCATCGGTCGTGGCCGCCGGCGGCTTGGCCGGCACGAGATCGGCCAGCGCCGTGGCCTGCTTCTGCGTCTCGGCCAGCGCATCGACCTTCGGCGCGGAGGCCGGGGGCGCCGATGGCGCGGCGGCGAGCTTTGGCTCGTCCAGCTTCGGCTCTGGCTTGGTCTCCGCTTTGGCTTCGGGCTTTGCCTCCGGCTTGGCGGCGACGGCGATCTCGGTCTGCGCGCCGCCCGGCAGCAGGCGGCGCAGCTCGGTGGGACCGATCACCAGCAGGGTGCCGCCCACCGCGAGCAGGCAGAATGCAATGAAGGCCTTGGAAGCGGTGATCATCAGACAATGAACCCTTGGGTCGCAAATCAACCGAGGCCGGCAAATTGCGCCGATTTGGCTGCGTCAGCAAGTCGATCATTGGGATGATGCACCTTTCGTTCCGGCACGCCCGGCATGAACCGGCGGGGCACCGACGGCGTCAAATCACCGAGGCCGCATCGCGGTCATTTCTCGAGGATTTTTTTCCGTGACCGCATTTTGCCGTCCCGCACCATGGCTGGCGCTTGTCCTGACACTGGCCGCCTCTCCGGCGCTCGCCGCATCCGGCCCGCCGCCGGACTACATCCTCACCAACAATGCCGGCCTCGCCTTCACCTCGCCCGATGGCGCCACCAGGATCGAGCAGTACATGAAGGACGACGGGGATTGGGACGTCAAATGGCAGGTCTGGGCTCGCCGCGGCGAGCAGATGACGGAGCTGAAGCCCGAGCAGGGCTACGGGGCCGGCTTCCGCTTCACCGGCGACTCGCAATGGCTGGTGCGGATGCAGAAGACCGGCTCGGGCGAGCAGGACCTCTATCTCTACCATGTCGAGAAGGGCGCCTTCGCGAGCGCGACGAAGAAGCCGCTCAGCGATCTCGCCTGGGCCTATTTCTACGGCCGGCCGGAGACGAAGAGGTTCGCCAAGCTCGACTTCCATATCTCGGCCAATCTCATGGAGGGTACGGAAGAGGCCTATCGCTCGCTCGGCATGGACTGGCCCAACAACCGCTACCTCGTGATCTCGCTGTCGGGCGAATATGACAACCATCCCAAGAACGTCGCCATGAAGGGACTGGGCGGCTGGCGTTGCCGCTATGATCTCGAGACCGGAAAGTTTGACGTGCCCGAGACGTTCGCCAAGAAGAATGCGGAAGCCTTGAAGTGGGAAATCCGCCGGTGATCCCCGGAATCGCGTCAGCGTAAATCCAGCCTGCGGAACTCCCGCCGACCGAGGGAAAACCAACCCTCTGATTCCGTTCCGATTCATGTTTTCCTAACCCTTACTGGTAACGGGCTCTTGTCGGTTTTGCTGCATCTTGCATCCCACGGGAGGGCTGGATGGGCACATCAATCCGATGGACCACGCGCATGCGCGCGTTGCTCCGCCGTTGGCAGGGCGCGCCGCTGACGTGGCTGATCGCCGGCGGCTTCGTGCTGATGGTCGCGATGGCCATCGGCACCGCGCTCACCGTCGATCGTTTCCGGCAAAATGCAATCGAGAGTGGCCGCGACAGCCTGGAAAACTCCGTGCGCATGCTCGCCCGGCATTTCGACCGCGAATTCGCCGACTTTGCGGTGCTCCAGAAGAGCGTCATCGCCGAGCTCGAGAGCCACGGCATCACATCCGCCGATATCTTCCGCAGCGAGATGGCCACGCTGGCCATGCACGAGGTGCTGCGCGCCAAAGCCAGCGGCTGGTCCGACGTTGCCGGCGCCAACGTGTTCGATTCCAACGGCGTGCTGATCAACTCGTCGCGGCGCTGGCCGGTCGCCGATATTTCGGTCGCCGACCGCGGCTATTTCAATCGCCTCAGGAACGATCCGGCCTCGCAGGAAGAGATCGAGGTCGTGCCCGGCCGGTTCGGCAACGGAGCTGCGATCGTGTTCGCGCGGCGCGTCTCCGGTCCCCACGGCGAATTCCTCGGCATGGTGTCGCGGGCCATTTCGCCGGAGCAGCTCGAATCCTTCTTCGCCTCGGCGGGGCTCGGCGAGGAATCCTCGATCGCGATGCACCACCAGAATGGCCAGCTGCTCGCGCGCGTTCCGCATGTCGACGCGATGATCGGACAGAATTTTCGCAACGGCACGCGCGAGCAGATGGCGGTGTTCGAGCGCACCTTCGTCACGACGCAGCTCGCCAGCCCGATCGACGGCAAGGACCGCATCGTCGCCGCGCGCCTCCTGACCGGCGAGCCGCTGGTCGTGGTCGCGACCAAATCGCTGGACGCGACGCTGGCGACCTGGCGGACGCAGACAAAATTCTTCGTCGCCGTCGCCGTGCTGTCGATCGGCCTGCTCGTGCTCACGCTGTTCCTGATCTTCCGCCAGATGACGCGCAGGCTCGCCGCGGAGAAGCAGCAGCTCGACACCGCGATGAACACCATGACGCAAGGCCTGTTGATGTTCGACCAGGACGAGCGGCTGATCGTCTGCAACCGGCGCTACATCGAGATGTACGGGCTGTCGGCCGACGTGGTGAAGCCCGGCGCCTATTTCCGCGACGTGATCCAGCATCGCCATGACACCGGCTCGTTCCACGGTGACGTCGCGTCCTATTGCGACGACATTCTGAGCAATACCGGGCGAACCCAGAGCGCCGTCGTCGAGACCGCGGACGGCCGCCTGATCGAGATCAAGAACCAGCCCGGTGCTGCCGGCGGCTGGCTCGCGACCCACGACGACGTCACCGAACGCATCCGCGCCGACGAGCGCATCGCGCATATGGCGCATTACGACGCGCTGACCGACCTGCCCAACCGCGTGCTGATGCGCGGCCATCTGGAGCGCCGCATCGCGGAGCTTGCCCAGGGCCAGCCGTTCGCGATCCTTTACATCGACGTCGACGAGTTCAAGGGCGTCAACGATTCGCTCGGCCACGAGGTCGGCGACGAGCTGCTCCGCCAGGTCGCCAACCGCCTGCGCGCCTGCGTCAGCGGCAACGACCTCGTTGCGCGGCTCGGCGGCGACGAATTCGCCATCGTCAAGGCCGGCACCAGCGACCGGGCCGAGCTGACGGCGCTGGCGGAAAACATCCTCAAAGCGCTGCGTACGCCCGTGGACTGCAAGGGCCAGGAGATCCCGACCGATGCCAGCATCGGCATCGCGATCGCGCCGGATCACGGCGACAATCTCGACGACCTGCTCAAGCGCGCCGATCTCGCGATGTATGCAGCGAAGTCCGAGGGCCGCCGCACCTTCCGCCTCTTCGTGCCCGAATACGACGCCAAGGCGCGGCTGCGCCGCCAGCTCGAGCTCGACCTGCGCCAGGCCCTCGCCCGCGGCGAGTTCGAGGTGCATTACCAGCCGCTGGTCGATCTCGCGGCCAATGTGGTCAACGGCTGCGAGGCGCTTCTGCGCTGGCGCCATCCCGAGCGCGGCATGATCTCGCCCGCCGACTTCATTCCGGTCGCGGAAGAGACCGGGCTGATCGGCGAGATCGGCGAATGGGTGCTGAAGCAGGCCTGCACCGAGGCGGCGAGCTGGCCCGGCGATATCCATGTCGCGGTCAACGTCTCGCCGGTGCAGTTCCGCGCCAGGACGCTGGCGCTCAAGGTTGCAGCCGCGCTCGCGGAGTCAGGACTTGCGCCCGGACGRCTCGAGCTCGAGGTCACCGAGACCGTGCTCATCCGCGACGACGAGGAGGCGCTGACGATCCTCCAGCAGCTGCGCGAGCTCGGCGTGCGCATCGCGCTCGACGATTTCGGCACCGGCTATTCGTCGCTGAGCTATCTGCACCGCTTCCCGTTCGACAAGATCAAGATCGACCGCAGCTTCATCAGCGACATCGGCCAGTCCGAGGATTCCTCTCCGATCGTGCAGGCGGTGGTGCACATGGCGGCCGCCCGCCACATGGCGACGACGGCCGAAGGCGTCGAGACCGAGGCCCAGCGCGAGGTGCTGCGGCAGCTCGGATGCAGCCAGATGCAGGGCTGGCTGTTCAGCCCCGCCGTGCCGGCGGCGAAGCTGAGGCAGCTGTTGTCGGCGCAGGCGGTGGCCGCTTAGCGCGGCCAGTCACCCCATCCCTCGCCGACGCCTCGCTACTTCTTCTTCGCCGGTCCGAAATCCGGTTGCCAGGCGGCTTCCTTGCGGCTCGGCGCCGCCGCGATCACCTTGGATTTTTCCTTCTTCGGCTTCTTGGTTTCGCGATTACCGCGTTGCTGGCCCTTTGCCATGTCGCTCTCCGTTGGTTCGAGCTCGTCGAGCTCATCCGATTGCAGCAGCCGTCCACGAGGGGTGCAGACCCTGATGTCCATGTAGCCTTCGCGCAGCAGTTTTCGAGCGAGGCGCAGCGCGAACGTCGCCTTGCCGCGACCGAGATTGGAGCTGCCGTATTCGTTGGTCCCGCTGACCAGATACGGCACAATTGTTGCCCTAGCCATTGAAGATGGCGGCCGCGCCGACGAGAAGCAGAAGAAACCGCGGAACCATCACCGGCGGCACGATCCGATCCGCGATGCGAACGCACGCCATCGAACGCTCCTGCGAAGCCTTCGGCGGGAGCACACGTGCCCCTCAGTCACCGGTCGAAGCCGTTGAGACGTGCGGTGATGGCAGCGACCCTACGCCCGCACCGAGCCAATAGCGAGGGTTAAAATGCTGCGGAAACAATGGCTGCTGTGACATCGTCGCTTGCCGGCCCGGCGACGATAGTACTGGCTATTGCTGCGGCGAGCGCGCATGGTCGTGACGGCCGGCACCGGTTGGGGCTTCACTTGCGAAAGGCAGGCGTGCATGACCATCCGCTCGCGGCGTGAAACCGTCACCTTCAGGCATCCGTTCCGCATCCGCGGCGTCGAGCGCATGTTGCCAGCCGGCGCCTATGAGGTCGTCACTGACGAGGAGGCGATCGAGGGCCTGACCTTCGCGGCCTATCGCCGCGTTGCCACGATGATCACCGTGCCCGCCGAAGGCCCCCGCGGAACCATGGAGATGCTGTCGATCGGCTCGGTCGATCTTGCGAACGCGCAGGCCGCAGACGCGAGCGTGGCGAATGACTGACCGCACCGTCGATCTCGACAAGCACCGCGGCATGGCTGCGCAGAAGGCGACCGACCTGCGCCGCGCGCTGGCGGAGGTCGAGGCCAATGTCAGGGAGCTGCGCGAGCGCGAGGCCGATCTCGAGAACCGCATGATGACGGTGCCCGCCACGTCCTGGCCGGAAGCGGCGGTGAAGGCGCGCCATCTGCTCAACCTCTATGCTGCGAGCCTGCCCGCCGAGGACACACGCCACCGCGCGCTGGTGGCGGCGCTGTTGGACGATTTCGTCCGGCTGTCGGGGGATGACTGAGGCAAACGACGACCGCCTGCAGTCTCGACGCGCGCCTTGCTCCGGCCAACCGGGAATCGGGCGGCGATGATTTGAGGGACAATCATGCCAAGAAGCAATCAGGTGACGGAGTAAGCCATGACATTGACCAGCGGCCGCTTTATCGGCCACGAATACGATCGGATGATCGTTCGGTTCTCGATGCATGACGGCGCCAGGGAGATTCCTTGCGCAATCTCGACCTCGGCGATGGACTACCTCGAGCCCAGCCCGCAGGTCAGGCCCGAGCAACGTGAAGCCCAGTTCACGCGCCTGCGGGATCGCATCGAAGCACGCGCGGCAAGCAAATATCGCGCGACGGAGTTCGAAGGCACGCCGCCCGGCATCGTGCTGCGAGGCATCGACTTCAGGCTATAGGGACCCGGGCCTTGACATCCGGCAGGGGCGGCTTGCGCTCAAACGGCTTCTTCTTCGGCGGCGCGGGCAGCAATCCTTCGCGGATTGCCTGCTTTCGCGCGAGCTTGCGGGCGCGTCGAACGGCCTCGGATTTCTCGCGAGTCTTTCTCTCCGAGGGCTTTTCGTAGGAACGCCGCTGTTTCATTTCGCGGAAGACGCCCTCGCGTTGCATCTTCTTCTTGAGAACACGGAGTGCCTGCTCGATATTGTTGTCTCTGACGAGTACCTGCAATCGATCTTCCTCCTCGCTTGGGGCTGCAAATGCGACACGCCCTGCATGGCAGCCAATTGCGCAGGAGCTTCATTGCGAATTTTGAGGATAGCGCTGCGACATTCGTCGCCAGCTTCGGACAAGTCGATGCGCTTGTCACAGCGATGCAACTTCGCGCTGGCACGTGACCACTCCAGTGCAGCCCTGTCAATCGATAAAGCCTTGGCTGCACCTCGACCGGATCGTGTGAAGCCTCTCGATCGAGGCGCCGGAGCTGCCTGGCCGAGCCAAATCGGCCTTGCCGTCCTTGCAGAAAATCGAACGAGACATATATCGAGGGCGTTCGATCAACCGCTGTGCCTTGTTGAATGCGCCCGCGGGCACCTTTTCCAAAGACATCGACCGAGTTGAAGGCGTTCGCGCGATTGTCGCGCGCCAGCCCGTTCGATCCCCGGATCGAGCGGGTTTTGCCGGTTGCACAACGGAGTGAAGCATGAGTGCCAGGAAACCCGCCGAGCTGTCACCCGAAAGCATCGCGCGCTCCAATCGCAGGCGCCTCGCCGCCGAAGAGGGAGCACTTGCACTGGCAGACGTCGAAAGGCAGTCGATCGAGATTCGCAAGAACATGGCGCGGCTTCGAGAGGCGCGCGAAGCCAAACAAGCGGCTGACGCAGCCCTTCAGGCGACCTTGCCGGCGCCCACGGTTAGGAAGCGCGCGAGCAGAGCGGCGCGAAAGCCGTCTTCGACGCCGCCGGCGGACCAGCCATCGCTGCCCGCGAACGGTTCATAGCCCCGGAGGTCGGGCCTCAGGCGCGCGGGCTCACTTCGCCTGCTTTGCCGCCCGGATCTCGGCGAACTCGGCGTCGGGATGGGTGACGATGGTGGTGAACATGATGCCGCTGATGATGAGCGACCAAGCGGTGTTCCAATAGATCCAAAACACGTGCCAGCCTCCGGTTCGACCTCGTCCGCTTGCGGGATCAGCATAACGGCAAGGCGAGGCTGATGTTCCCGGCGCGAAATACAGCGCTATTTTTGTTTGGTCGGCGGCGGCGTGCGATCGGTTTGGCCGGTGTGGCGCTTTGCCACGACGTCCTCATCGCGCGGACCCTCGCGCGGGCGCGGCGGCGGCTTGGGCTGGCCTTTCTGGCCGCCATGCTTGCCGCCCATGTCGGGCTTGCCTTCGAGGTCGTTTTCACGCGGCATATGGGTCAATGCACTCCCGCGGCATTGGTTCGCAATGCCGATGCGATGTTGTGCCTGTGAACGAGTTCATAGGATCGTCGCCGTTTGCAGTGCACGATCATGTGCGGGCCCCGGGGTTTCAAACAACGGATGGACTTGGCTTGATGCGGAAACGATTGGTCGCCTGGACCATTTTGACCTGCGCGCTGCTGGCGGTGGCCGTGTGGGGCCTGCTCGGGGCACCCAACACTGCGTCCGGCCCGCATCTGCCCTCCCGCAGCCAGACGGCCGCAGTGCGGTAGCCACCGCGCGACCGATACAATTTCGGCATCGATCGATCTTCAACCGGAACTTGGTACGGCGGCACGGCTCCCGCTATCCTCCGGACAAAACGACAAGGCCGTAACGCTGTAAGGAGGAGCCCCATGCCGAGACCGACACGCCGCATCGCGCCACGCGCTGCGATCGCCACCACCCTCGCCTTCCTCACCCTCGTTTCAGGAGTCCGCCCCGGCATGGCCGAGACCTTCGCCTATGTCGGCAACGCCGACAGCAACGACATCAGCGTGTTCAAGCTGGCCGAGAGCGGCGAGATGACACCGGTGCAGACCGCCGCCTTCACCGGCGTCGACAAGCCCGGCTCCTCGACACCGCTCGCGATCACGCCCGACCACCGCGTGCTGATTGCCGGCGTGCGCTCGCAGCCATTCCTCGCGGTGAGCTTTGCGATCGATCCCAAAACGGGCCAGCTCAGCCCTATCGGCAACGGGCCGCTCGCCGACAGCATGGCGAACATCGCCGTCGACGGCACTGGCAAATTCCTGTTCAGCGCCTCCTATGGCGGCAACAAGGTCGCGCTGAATCCGCTCAGCCCGAACGGCGTCGCCGGCGAGCCGAAGCAGGTGATTCCGACCGGGCTGAATGCGCACGCCTTCCTGCCCTCGCCCGACAACCGCTTCGTGTTCGCGACCAATCTCGGTTCGGATCAGGTGCTGACCTTCGCGTTCGATGCAGTCGCGGGCACGCTGGCGCCGAGCGATCCGCCGGTGACCAAGGTGCCGGAGAAATCGGGACCGCGGCACTTCGTGTTCCATCCCAACGGCAAGTTCGTCTATCTCATCCATGAACTGAACGGCGACGTCGCGGCGTTCAGCTATGAGGCCAAGAGCGGCGCATGGGACGAGATCCAGCGCACCACCGCGCTGCCAGAAGGCTTTACTGGCAAGCCCTGGGCCGCCGACATCCACATCACCCCGGACGGCCGCTTCCTCTACGCCTCCGAGCGCACCACCCATACGCTCGCCGGCTACAAGGTCGACGCAACAAGCGGCAAGCTGACCTCGATCGGCAGCGTGCCGACGGAGAAGCAGCCGCGCGGCTTCCACATTGATCCGTCGGGGCGTTACCTCGTCGCGGTCGGCGAGCTCTCCGACAGCATGACGGTCTATGCGATCGACCAGAGCAGCGGCGCGCTCGCCAAGCTGAAATCCTATCCCACCGGCAAGAAGCCGAACTGGGTGGAGTTCTTGACGCTGCCGTGAGGGATCCAGTGCCTCCACAGCGTCATGGCCGGGCTTGACCCGGCCATCCACGCCTTGCCCGCGGCGCGAAGAACGTGGATGCCCGGGACAAGCCCGGGCATGACGAGTTTGTCGGGCGGCAACCACCGGCGAACCTCTTCGCTTATGCCACGACTAATCTACCAAGGGGCATCGCGCCGCCTGCGCTGTGGCATTCTCATCCGGCCGGCCCATGGTCCGCCGCGGCTGCTTCTGCTAACGATGAGGCCGTCAAGGCCCCAACCGGAATGACCGATGCGTCCATTGCCTGCGCGTTCCTTTTCCCAAAAACTCGTCGCTCTCGCCGGACTGGTTCTGCTGTCCGCTCCGCCCGCCCGCGCCGCCGATGACGACGCGCCCAAGGGGCCCGCGGTCACGGTGCTGAAGGTCGCAAAATCCTGCTTCTCCGACATCGTCGAGGCCACCGGCACGATCATCGCGCGCGAGGAGACCTCCGTACGGCCGGAACGTCCCGGCCTGAAGGTCACGGACGTGCTGGCGGAAGCCGGCGACACCACCACGGCCGGCCAGGTGCTGGCGCGGCTGGCGCTGCCCGAGGGCGGCACGCTTCAGGTCACCGCCCCCGTGGCGGGCGTGATCGCGACGTCGACCGCGCAGATCGGCAACCTCGCCTCGGCCAAGGGCGAGGCGCTGTTCACGATCGTGGCGCGCAGCGAATATGATCTCGTCGGCCTGGTCGCGACCACCGATATTCGGAAGCTCGCGGTCGGCCAGCAGGCGACCGTTCGCATTGCCGGCGCGGGCGACCTCGACGGCAAGGTGCGCCGCATCGGACCGACCGTCGAGCCGAACATCCAGCAGGGCATGGTCTATATCGGCATCTCCTCGCAGAAGCGGCTGCTGCTGAACGCGAGCGGGCGCGCGCTGATCAAGACCGGGCAGAGCTGCAACGTCGCGGTGCCCCTGACCTCGGTGCAGTATTCCACCGCCGGCACCGTGGTGCAGGTGATCCGCCGCAACCGCGTCGAGACCAAGCGGGTCGAGATCGGGCTGATGTCGGGCGGAAATATCGAGGTTCGCGATGGCCTCAACGAAGGCGATATCGTCGTCGCCCGCGCCGGCGCGATCCTGCGCGAAGGCGATCCGGTGCGCCCGGTGATGGCCACGGAAGCCGCGAAGTAAGTCTCGCCTCAACCGTCATTGCGAGCGAAGCGAAGCAATCCAGAATCTTTCCGCGGAGAGACCCTGGATTGCTTCGCTGCGCTCGCAATGACGATGTGGGGGCAGAGGTGCGTTACACACGCATACCGTAGGGCGGGCAAAGCGACTTGTCCGCCGTAGCTCGGCGAGCGAAGGCGGAAGCGTGCCCACGTCTTCTGTCGAAATCTCGGAAAGATGATGGGCACGGCGCTTTGCGCCTTTGCCCACCCTACGATTTGCGGCTAGCCGCCGGCTGCTTCGCCGAAATGGACGTCCTCGAGCAGCGAGGAGGAGATGGTCGGGACCTGGTCGCCTTCCGAGGCGCGGGAGATGGCGACGCGGGTCTTGTTGAAGACGCTTTCGGCGCTGCCCTGGGCATTGAGGTTGGTGAGGAACTCGCCGACCAGCACGCTGTACTCGCCCTTGCCGTCGTCGACGACCTTGCCGGGCGAAGCCGAGGAAAGGATCAACGCGTTGTCCGTCGCGCTGATCGGCGCGAGGCCGTGGCTATAGGAGCGGAAGCGGCGCTCGTAGGGGTTCCGGCGGGAGGCGTCGACGACGACGAGCTTGGCCTTGGCGCCCTGCTCCTTCATCATGTCGAGCACGCCGTCGATGGACACGCCCTGGCGGCGGACGTCGCTTTCCTTCCAGATCACCGCATCGACCGGCAGCATGTAGCTCTCGCGGCCGGCCTGCACGCCGTAGCCGCCGAAGAACAGCATGACGACGGTGTCGCGCTTGATCCGGGACTTCAGGCGGTTGACGGCGCGGACCATGTCGTCCTTGGTCGCGTCTTCCACCATATCGACGTCAAAGCCGTTCTTGCGGAGCGACGAGGACAGCGCGCGGGCGTCGTTGATCGACTGCGTCAGCGGCGCGCTGGCGTCGGGATAATGTCCATTGCCGATGACGAGGGCGAGGCGGGACGACTGGCCGATCGAGCCGGTGACCTCGTCGGTCGCCACGGCCTTGGCGGCATCGATCGCGCGCATGTTGAGGGCAGCATGGGCGCCGATCACGAGCGACACCGTGCCGATGAGGGCTGCGGCCACCGCAATCGTGCGTCTGGAAAGCTCGAGCTGCCTTACATTCATCTCGGTTCGTTCCTGTGCCAAAGACCAGCCAAGCGCGCGCACAATGTTTGAGTAGCGCGATGGTGGCTTCAGGTTTGAGGGATTGGCCGGGGATGTCCCCCCGAACTGCGCGCAATTTGCGGCGCCGCACCAAACAAAGCCTTAACCGGATATCTCCTCCCCGGCAATAGATCGCCCAAAATTTGAGCTAAGTGACTGAAGATATTAGTTAATCCTCCGAGCAGAATTTGCACGTTTTTTCGTCGCGAGCCCCTTGTAACGGCCTTAATCAAGCAGCTCCCGTGCCGGATTTTTCCGTGACCGCCATCACATTTGAATTTCCCGCGAATCCGGGTAGCTTTTTCAAAGGCTTGGAGGGGGTGGCGCGCAGATGGGAGCGCGCCGGCCGGCCCCCGGCCAAAGCCCCGCGACCAGGTATTTCATGAGCTTTCATTATTTTGCCGGCGCCGCCTGCCGGGCGCTGACGGCGCGAAAAGACGGCCCCTCGCTTTACGACGTCTGCGATCCCGTATTGTCGGGCCCAGCCAGCGGCGATCCGCATCTGGCCAAGTTCTACAAGACCGCGCTCGGCAATCCCGCATTGCGGATCCTGCTCCGCCGCGCCGGGCTGCCCGAGTTGCGCGACGAGGCGAAGCTGACCCGGCTTCGCACGGCACTGGTGCGGGCACGCGACGACGCCGAGCCCGACTGGGCGGCGGTCGGCCAGCCTGTCGCCGATCTCGTCGACAGCATCGCGCTCGACCATCCAAAGCCGCCGCCGGCGATATTCACCGGCCTGGCGCCGCAACAAGCGCAGATCGACGGCGTGATCCGCGACTGCGCGCAGCATCTGCTCGGCTCGTACCGCAAGAACGGCTTCCTGCCGACCTATGCCGCCTTCAACCTGATCGGCGACCCCGATGTCCGTGGGCGCGAGCTGACCATGGCGCTGACGGGGCTGAACGCGCGCGGCTACAAGAACTCCTCGCTGCTGTTCAACCTCGCCCGCGTCTTCATCGCGCGCTCACAGGCAGCGGCCGTCGTCAATCCGCCCTGGAGCGGCATTGCCGAGCCGATGTGGGAGCCGGTGCAGATCCGACACCGCTCGGCCTATTACGACGCGTTCTTCATCGAGGCGCTGCTGAGCTATGTCGAGACCGGGCTCGCCTCGCCGGCCGACAAGATTGCAACCGAGCGTGCGATCGCCGACATGGTCGATTTCTGCGTCAACATCAGCCGCGAAGAGGTCGAGGGTATCGACGGCACACGCTTCAACGTCATCACCGCGCTCGCGCCGGCGCCGCATCCGCGCTTCTCCCGCTTCTTCGCCCAGATCAAGCAGGACCTCGGCTTCGGCGTCTACGTGCCGGATTGCGACACCACGGCGTGCTCGATCTCGGCAGCGACGCAAGCCGGCTGCACCGATCCGATCATCGACCAGCCGCTGCTGGACTTCTATTCGGGCTATCAGGTGCTCGCCGGCGTCAACGAACCGCGCGTGACCGTGCCGCTCAACGACAACATCGACTACGAGGGCGGCGTCGCGACCTGGATCGACAATCTCAAAGGCGAGCGGCCCTACGGCAACGATCTCGATCCGACGCTCAATCTCGACATTCTCGAGGTCAGCTTCCGCAACCTCGCGCGCTGGAAGATTTTGGAGACGCCGGCGCGGCTGGCCACCGTGCATCGGATCATCGGCTTTCAGAAGCGGCTCGCCGCCAGCGGCGCCTTCGCCAATCCGCGCTCGCACATCTATTATCTGCCTGAGCTCTACAGCGCCTATTTCGGCCGGTGCTATGCGGCCTTCCTGGCGCTGCCGCTGGCGGCGCAGGCCGTGATCGACCCCGACGGCGATTTCGATTTCATCCGCCATCGCGTGCTCTCCTACGTCAAGGGCGAGCTGATGGCCGCGGAGATGAACGTGTTCGACGCGGCGCTGGCGCTGATCGCGCTCGGCCATCTCGGCGCCGACCCGCGCGCCTTCGCGCCGGCGCTGAACGTGATCGTCGCGAGCCTCGGCGAAGGCGGCCGCCGCGGCCCGTTCCGCGCCTATGAATGGAACAAGATGAAGACGCCGACGCGGATTCTGGTCGGTGGTCCCGAGGTGACGTCGGCCTTCGTGCTGATGGGGCTGGCCGTGGCGAAGCGCGCGATGGCGCGGGGGTAGGTCTCGTAGGGTGGGCAAAGGCGCGCTCTTCGCGCGCCGTGCCCACCATTCCTCGCGACGCTAGCCATGGTGGGCACGCTTCCGCCTTCGCTCGCCGAGCTACGGCGGACAAGTCGCTTTGCCCACCCTACGGGGCCGTCGCAAAATGACGGGAAGTTGAAAGCTCAATCGTTGGGCAGGCGCTGGCCGGGCGGCCAAAAGCCGACCACAATTGCGACGTCTATCGAGATTTTCCTCACACGCGGACCGGCATGTTGCGAAAATTCCTGATTGCGCTGTCTTTGCTCGCCATCCCCTCGCTGGCCGAGGCCGCCGACATCACCGGCACCGCAAAGGTCCGCTCCGGCGATTCCGTCCTGATCGGGAACACGCGGGTCCGGCTCGGCGGCATCGACGCGCCCGCGGTCGACCAGCTCTGCCTCAATACAAAAACCGAACGCTGGACCTGCGGCATCGCGGCGCGCGATGAGCTCGCCAAATACACCGAAGGCAAGAGCTGGGTCTGCCACGCCCGCGCGATCGACCGGCGCGGCCGCACCGTGGCGCGCTGCGAGGTCGGCGGCGAGGACATCCAGAAATGGCTGGTGCGCAGCGGCTGGGCACTCGCCTACACCCGCGTCTCTCACGACTACGAACCCGACGAGGCCGCCGCGCGCGAGGCAAAGGCCGGCATGTGGCAGGGCGCCTTCATCGCGCCGTGGGACTGGCGCGTCCGCAACAAGAAGACCACCATCCTGGGCGCCACCAAGCCGCCCGAGGGCGCGCATGCGGTGCTGCTCGCCTCGGCCTCCGGGCCGGTCGCGCCCTCGCCGGACTGCACCATCAAGGGCAACGTCAACACCGCCGGCGAGTGCATCTATCACCAGCCGACCAGCCGCTGGTACACCCAGATCAAGATGAAGATCAGCAAGGGCACCCGCTGGTTCTGCTCGGTGGAAGAAGCCGAAGCCGCCGGTTGCCGCGAGACCAAGAGATAAGTGCATGGTCCGGAAAAGTGTGAGGCGGTTTTCCGACAAGACCATGCTCGAAGCAAAAACCACCCCAGACCTGCGTTTTGCGTGCTTTTCTTGGGCTTCCACCGCGCGTAGAACGTGAGTCAGCGACCCACCAGCCTGTTCTCAAGCAACAAGGACCAACAGCAATGACCGTTCGCGCGGGCCGGGAATTTCTGGCCATCCCCGGGCCCACCACGATGCCCGACGAGGTGCTGCAGGCGATGCATCGTCCGGCGATCGACATCTACTCCAAAGAGATGCACGAGCTGACCGATACACTTCTCGCAGACATCTCGAAGCTGTTCGCGACCAGGGGCAAGTCCTACATCTACATCGCCAACGGCCATGGCGCCTGGGAAGCCGCGCTGAGCAACGTGCTGTCGCGCGGCGACAAGGTGCTGGTGCTGGAGAGCGGGCGCTTCGCGATCGGCTGGGGCAACGCCGCCGCCCTGATGGGCGCCGAGGTCGAGGTGCTCAAGGGCGACTGGCGCCGCGCGGTGCGGCCGCACGAGGTCGAAGAGCGCCTGCGCCGCGACAAGGAGCACACCATCAAGGCCGTCGTCGTCGTCCAGGTCGACACGGCCTCGGGCGTGCAGAACGACATCGAGGCGATCGGCAAGGCGATCAAGGCGAGCGGCCATCCCGCGCTGTATATGGTGGACACTGTCGCCTCGCTCGGCTGCATGCCGTTCGAGATGGACAAATGGGGCATCGACGTCGCGATGTCCGGCTCGCAGAAGGGCCTGATGACGCCGCCCGGCCTCGGCTTCGTCGCGGCGAACGCGCGCGCACTCGAGGTGCAGAAGAAGGCCAACATGTCGACGCCCTATTGGAGCTGGAGCGAGCGCGAGGGCAGCGAGAATTATCGCAAATATGCCGGCACCGCGCCGGTGCATCTGTTGTTCGCGCTGCGCAAGGCGATCGACCTGCTGCACGAGGAAGGGCTCGAAAACGCATTCCGCCGCCACAGCCTGCTCGGCGAAGCCGCGCGCCGCGCCGTCTCCGCCTGGTCGGAAGGCCAGGTGCTCGGCTTCAACGTCGCGGAGGCGAGCGAGCGCTCCAACACCGTGACCACGGTGACCATGAGCAATGGCCACGATCCGGCGCTGCTGCAACGCTATTGCAAGGACAAGTGCGGCGTCGTGCTCGGCACCGGCATCGGCGATCTCTCGGGACAAGCCTTCCGCATCGCCCATATGGGCCACGTCAATGCGCCGATGCTGCTCGGCACGTTGGGGGTGGTCGAGATCGGGCTGAATGCGCTGAAGATCCCGCACGGCAAGGGCGGGCTGGAAGCCGCGGTCGCGTATCTCGGCGAGCAGGTGGCGGTGTAGCGGTAAGCCACAAGCACCTCCGTCGTTCCTGCGAACGCACGGCTTCTTTCTTCCTTCTCCCCTTGTGGGAGAAGGTGGCGTAGGCGGCCTTCGGCCGCCGTTCTTAGGAACGCCGAAGCGAAGCTTCGGCTATGGCGCCGGATGAGGGGTTTCTCTCCGCAAACTTCACTGCGAGAGTTGTACGCGCGGATAGATACCCCTCACCCGTCTCGCCGCTGCGCGGCGAGCCACCCTCTCCCGCAAGGGGAGAGGGTAAGGTCAGCGCTCCACGCGATACGCCTCGATCTGCGCCTTCAGCGCATCCAGCGACGCGAGCGGCGCCTCAGGATCGACGCGATACTCTCCGCTCGCCAGCCATTTCAGCACCATCGCGTCCACCGCCGGCGAATGGTGGATGACGTCGCTGTAGTTATCGAGATCGTGCGTCACCGCCCTGATCGCGCGGAAATCGTACAGACGCACATTCGGAAGCTGCGTCAGYCGCTCGGCGATGCGCGCGGTGAGGTCGGTGACGATCTTCAGCGTCGCAGGCGAGGCATCACGCATCGCCACGAACTGCAGGATCGAATAGGGCGGCAAGTAGATGTCGAAGGTCACGTCCGGATGACGCGTGATCAAGCCGACGGCGTCGCGTTCGAAATGCCGGAGCATGGCGTCGTAGCCATAGCCTTCGCCGAGGAAGCGGCTGCGTATGGGGCTCGTGATGTAGGCGAACGAGGCAAGCGTCTTCCTCGCATTGTAGTCACGCGCGACGTCGAAATCGCGCGGCAGCGCGTAGATGTCGTCGACGTCGGACAGCGCGAACTTGACAGGCAGAAACGGTGCCGCACGGGTCAGCGGCTGTCGCAGCGGCGGGATCGACCGCAGCAGCGCGAACAGGGATTCCTTCGCCATCGCGGCGCTGAACAGATAGGACGCGATGCCCTTCGTTGTCTGGCGATAGAGATCGACGGACAGAAAGGGATCGGCCTCGATATCGGCCGCATCGACAAAGATGAAATCGTCCATCGCCCAGATCACGCGCCGGGCACCGCGCTCGATCGCCCGCTCCAGCACAAAGCCCTGCTGGCGCGAATTGGACCCGGTCATCGCCAGCTTGAGCGAGTGGACACCGAGCGCGCGATCGATGTCGCTCTGGCGGAAATGGATCGCGAGCGAGGTGCCCATGAAGGCGGTGTCGAACGACTGGCTGCGGATCAAGCCGGCATTCTGCACGCGCGTGTCGTCGGAATAGAAGGCCAGTCGCGACGGACGGAACAGTTGCAGGGGATCGACGAGATAGGTGAGCACCGCCGCGCCCAGCACGCATGTGATGCTGGCGAGCAGAAGACGTCTCAGATGTGTGAAATTGCCCCGCATCAGAACCGGAAATAGATGAATTCGCTGTAGCTCTGGATCCCGAGAATCCCGAGAGCGAGCACCAGCGACGCGCCGTAGAGAAACAGCGGCCGCATCCGCCCTGCCGGCAGGGCCTCGCCGACCCTGCGGTTGTCGTGATCGTATCCCATGATCGCTTGCGTGTTCGGCGCCAGCCACACCAGCGCGGCGTAGATCGACACCAGAACCAAGGCGGCGACCTCCTCGCGGCCGAGGACGATATTCGACGGATCGGCCATCGCGTGGAGGACGCGCAGCGCCCAAGTAACGCTCTCGGCGCGGAAGAAGACCCAGGCCACGACGACGGCGAGGAACGTCAGCATGGCTCCGACGATGCGGACCGGGCGCACGAGCAACGTCGGGACGTTGGGCACCAGCGCGTTGAAGGCATGATTGACGCAGAGATATGCGCCATGCAGCGCGCCCCAGGCGACAAAAGTCCAGGCCGCGCCGTGCCAGAGCCCACCGAGCAGCATCGTGATCGTCAGATTGACATAGCGCAGCACACGGCCGCGGCGGTTGCCGCCGAGCGAGATGTAGAGATAGTCGCGCAGGAACTGCGACAACGTCATGTGCCAGCGGCGCCAGAACTCGACGATGCTGGTGGCCTTGTAGGGTGAGTTGAAATTCACCGGCAGGAAGATGCCGAACATCAGCGATATCCCGATCGCCATGTCGGAATAGCCGGAGAAGTCGAAATAGAGCTGGAATGTGTAGGCGAGCGCACCGCACCAGGCCTGATCAAAGCTCGGCGAGCGCGCCTCGAAGGCGAGCGCCACCAGCGGCTGGATGCCGTCGGCAAGGCAGGTCTTCTTGAACAGGCCGATCGCGAAGATGACGATTCCGCACAGGATCAGGTGCGCGTCCGGATACTTGGTCTCCTTCCGCTCGAATTGCGGAATCATGTCCTTGTGGTGAAGGATCGGCCCCGCGATCAGGTGCGGAAAGTAGGTCACGAACAGCGCATAGTGCGGCAAGGCGTAACGCGCGACCTGGCCACGATACGCATCCACCAGGAACGCGATCTGGGTGAAGGTGTAGAAGGAGATGCCGACCGGCAGCAGGATATGGACCGCGACATGCGTGCCGGCCAGCGCATTGATGTTCTCGGCGACGAAGCCGGCATATTTGAAGATGCCGAGCACGAGAAGGTCGCCGACGACGCCGAGCGCGAGCGCCGCCTTTCGTTGCACTGGGGCGAGCTCCGCCGCGATCAGGAGATAGCCGACGCCGTAGTTGAAGGCGATCGAGACCAGCAGCAGGCCCACGAACTGCCAGCTGCCGATGGCGTAGAATGCGAGCGAGGCCAGCGCCAGCCAGATCACCGGCGCCAGGTTGCTGCGCCGCCCGAGCCAAAAATAGCCGGCCAGCACGGCGGGCAGGAACAGCAGGATGAACGAGTAGGAATTGAACAGCATCAGGCTGGACCGGCGGCGGGGGTATCGCCCCTAAAGCATACAAGGGGGCGATCAACAACCCGGCGACTTGGCGCAGTCCTTGGCGCAGCGCCGCTGGCAATTCGTGGAATCGGGACGATATAAGGTGGAACACGCGCCTGCTTCTTCTCCCTCTCCCCGTTCTTACGGGGAGAGGGTCGGGGTGAGGGGCCTCTCTCCATACGCGAGATGGTCGAGAGACCTGTACCCCCTCACCCGAATTCGATCTGCGATCGAATTCGACCTCTCCCCGCAGGCGGGGAGAGGTAAAGAGGGAGCGCGGCGCGAGCACGAGATGATGAGGACCGAGTGACACAAGCCAAGACACCTTCCCAGCCCCCCGTCGCCCCGCGCCGGCCGCATTCCTTCACGCGGCACGGGATCACCGTGACCGACGACTATGCCTGGCTGAAGGATGAGAAATGGCAGGAGGTGCTGCGGGATCCCGCCGTGCTCGATCCCGACATCCGCAAATACCTCGATGAAGAGAACGGCTACACAGAGAGCCTGCTTGGCCACACCTCGTCACTTCAGAAGACGCTGGTGCGCGAGATGCGCGGGCGGATCAAGGAGGACGATTCCAGCGTGCCCTCGCCCGACGGACCGTTCGCCTATTTCCGCAGGTTTCGCGAGGGTGGGCAGCACGAATTGTTCGGCCGCATGCCGCGCGACGGCGGCGAGGGCCAGATCGTGCTCGACGGCGACGCGCTCGCCAAAGACCACAAATACTTCAAGTTCGGCGGCAGCCGCCACTCGAACGATCACAAGCTGCAAGCCTGGAGCGCCGACAYCAAGGGCTCGGAGTATTTTTCCATCCGCGTCCGCGACTGGGCCACGGGCAAGGATCTTGACGATTTGGTCGAGGAGACCGACGGCGGCATCGTCTGGAGCAAGGATTGCAGAAGCTTCTTCTACGTGAAGCTCGACGACAACCATCGCCCGATGCAGGTGTGGTTGCACAAGCTCGGCACCAGGCAGGCCGACGACACGCTCGTCTACGAGGAGCAGGATTCCGGCTGGTTCACCCATCTGCATGAGAGCACCAGCGGGCGCTTCTGCGTGATCGCGGGCGGCGATCACGAGACCTCGGAGCAACGGCTGATCGATCTCGCCCACCCCGAAGCGCCGCCGCGCCTGGTCGCGGCGCGCGAGGACGGCGTGCAATATTCGCTGGCCGACCGCGGCGACGAGCTGTTCATCCTCACCAATGCCGATGACGCCATCGATTTCAAGATCGTCACCGCGCCGCTTGGCGCACCCGAGCGCAAGAACTGGCGCGACCTGATCCCGTATCGTCCCGGCGTCTACATCATCGACCTCGATCTCTATGCCGGCCATCTGGTGCGGCTGGAGCGCGCCAATGCGCTGCCGTCGGTCGTGATCCGCGATCTCGCGACCAGGGACGAGCACGCCATCGCCTTCGACGAGGCGGCCTATTCGCTCGATACGATGGGCTCCTACGAATTCGAGACGACGAATTTGCGCTTCGCCTATTCGTCGATGACGACGCCGTCGGAAGTCTATGATTACGATATGGTCAAGCGCACGCGGACCTTACGCAAGAGGCAGGAGATTCCGTCCGGCCACGATGCGGTCGACTATGTCACGACGCGCATCATGGCCAAGACGCATGACGGCGCCGAGGTGCCGGTGTCGATCCTCCATCGCCGCGGGCTGAAGCTCGACGGCTCGGCGCCGCTGCTGCTCTACGGCTACGGCTCCTACGGCATGGCGATGCCGGCCTCGTTCAACGCCAACCGCCTCTCGCTGGTCGACCGCGGTTTTGTGTACGCCATCGCCCATATCCGCGGCGGCGCCGACAAGGGCTGGGGCTGGTATCTCGACGGCAAGCGCGAGAAGAAGACCAACTCGTTCGATGATTTCTCAGCCAGCGCACGGGCGCTGATCGATGCGAAGTACACGAGTGCAAAGCGCATCGTCGGCCATGGCGGCTCGGCCGGCGGCATGCTGATGGGCGCGGTGGCAAACCGCGCCGGCGAGCTGTTCGCGGGCATCGTCGCCGAAGTGCCGTTCGTCGACGTGCTCAACACCATGCTCGACGACACGCTGCCGCTGACGCCGCCGGAATGGCCCGAATGGGGCAACCCGATCGAGAGCGAAAAGGATTTTCGCACCATACTGTCGTACTCGCCGTATGACAATGTCGCGGCCAAGGACTATCCGGCGATCCTGGCGATGGGCGGCCTGACCGATCCGCGCGTGACCTATTGGGAGCCGGCGAAATGGATCGCGCGCCTACGCGCGACCATGAGCGGCGGCGGCCCGGTGCTGCTCCGCACCAACATGGGCGCCGGCCACGGCGGCGCATCGGGGCGTTTTGACCGGCTGGATGAAGTCGCAATCGTCTATGCGTTCGCGCTTTGGGCAGCGGGGATGCCGGAGGCGTGACCTTGTAGCCCGGATGGAGCGCAGCGAAATCCGGGATTCGTGCAGACGGCAAGACCGCCCCGGATTGCGCTGTGCTCCATCCGGGCTACGGGCCTCTCCCCGCACGCGCGGAGAGGCGAAGGAATTCGGCAGCTCTGTAGGGTGGGCAAAGGCGCATCGCGCCGTGCCCACCATCTTTCAGCAATTGCGACGAGAGCGGTGGGCACGCTTCCGCCTTCGCTCTTCGAGCTACGGCGGACAAGTCGCTTTGCCCACCCTACGGCAGCTTAGCTGGTCAGCCCTGCCTCACACCGCCCCATGCGCCTCGACATACAGCGCATACACCGAATGGCTGCTCGCCATATAAAGCCGATTGTTCTTCGGACCGCCGAAGCAGAGGTTGGCGCAGCGTTCCGGCAGCTTGATGAAGGCGAGCGGCTTGCCTTCAGGGTTGAACACCATCACGCCGTCGAGATCCTCGGACTTGCCCCTGAGCTGAAACACCCTGCGGCCGCCGATGTCGGTGGGCTCGGATTGCAGCGCGCCGTTGGAGCCCCAGCCGCACCAGAGATTGCCGTCGCGGTCGACGCGSAAACCGTCGAGCGAGGCCTGGTCGGCGGCGTCGATCAGCTTGGTCTTGCCGCTCAAGGCACCGTCGTCGCCGACATTGTAGCTCCAGATGCTGCGGTTGGGCGTGCCCTTCCATTCGACGATGTAGAGCTTCTTCTCGTCCGGCGAGAAGGCGAGGCCGTTGGGATTGACGAGGTCGGTGAGGACGGCGCTGATCTTGCCGTCCTTGGCGATGCGATAGACGTTGGTGGTGGCCTGCTCGGCCTTCTCCTTCTTGCCCTCCCACTCGCCGTTGATGCCGAACAGCGGATCGGTGAACCAGATGCTGTCGTCGGACTTCACCACGATGTCGTTCGGCGCGTTCAGCCGCTTGCCCTCGAACTTGTCGGCGAGCACCGTGATCTTGCCGTCCTTCTCGGTGCGGGTGATGCGGCGGGTGACGGAGTGCTCGCAAGTGACGAGGCGGCCCTGGCGGTCGCGCGCATTGCCGTTAGCGTAATTGGCGTTGGCGCGGAACACGCTGGTTTGTCCCGTCTTCTCGTCGAACTTCATGATCCGGTTGTTGGGAATGTCGGAGAACAGCAGATAGCCGCCTTCGGGGAAATAGGCGGGGCCTTCGGCCCAGCGCATGCCGGACGCGACCTGCTCGACCGTCGAGGAATAGAGCCGGTATTTTCCAAAGCTGGGATCGAGGATCTGGACGGCGGGATCGGGGTAGCGCTGGTTGGGCGTGAACGGAAACGACTGGGCACTGGCGGCGCGGGCTAGAAGTGCGGAAGCCGCCGTCGCACCGGCGCCGGCCATGAGACTACGTCGCGTGAAATTCATAACAATCCTCCCTGCTCGATAAAAGGCCGGCGCTTGATGCGCCGGCTCGTTTCTTGACGTGACTTAGCTTCGGCCTAGCGGCCGTTCTTCTTCCGCCATTCCGCGAAATCAGTCAGCGTCTGCGGATCGGTGGCGGGATAGAGCCCAAAGATGCCGCGGCCGTTGCCGACCTCCTCGGTGACGAAGTCCTCGAACGCGGTCATCTCGAACGTTTCGTTGGCGATCTCGTCGGCGAGATGCGCGGGGATCACGATGACGCCGTCGCTATCGCCGAGAATGACGTCGCCCGGAAATACCGGCGCATCGCCGCAGCCGATCGGCACGTTGATCTCGATCGCCTGGTGCAGCGTGAGGTTGGTCGGCGCCGAGGGGCGATGGTGATAGGCGGGGATGCCGAGCTTTGCGATCTCGGCGGAATCGCGAAAGCCGCCATCGGTGACGACGCCGGCGACGCCGCGCTTCATCAGGCGCGTCACCAGGATCGCGCCAGCCGAGGCCGCGCGCGCGTCCTTACGGCTGTCCATCACCAGCACGCTGCCGGGCGGACAATCCTCGATCGCCTTGCGCTGCGGATGCGAGCGATCCCTGAAGACGTCGATGGTGTTGAGGTCCTCGCGCGCCGGCATGTAGCGCAGCGTGAAGGCCTCGCCGACCATGGTCGGCTGGTCGGCGCCGAGCGGGTGCACGTCCTGAATCATCTGGATGCGCAGTCCGCGCTTGAACAGCGCGGTGGCGACGGTGGCAGTGGAGACGGATTTGAGTTTTGTGCGGGTGGCTTCGGTGAGTTTGGACATGTGTATCCTCTTGTCATTCCGGGGCGCCGCGCAGCGGCGAGCCCGGATTCCATCGGACCGCACGCAACGCAGTGAAATGGGTTCCGGGTTCGCGCTACGCGCGCCCCGGAACGACGGTCAATAAATCGACGGCTCGCCGATCGGCGCGCCGAAATCGGTCTCCAGGAAGTCGAAGTCGCAGCCGTCATTGGCCTGCTTGATGTGTTTTGTGAACATCCAGCCATAGCCGCGCTCGAAGCGGCGCTCGGGCTGCTTCCAGGCGGCGCGGCGCTTTTCGAGCTCGGCTTCGCTCACGTCGAGATTGATGGTGCGCGCGGCGACGTCGAGCGTGATGCGGTCGCCGTTCCGCACCAGCGCCAGCGGGCCGCCGATATAGGACTCCGGCGAAACGTGCAGAATGCAGGCGCCGTAGCTGGTGCCGCTCATGCGCGCGTCCGAGATCCGCACCATGTCGCGCACGCCCTGCTTCACGAGCTTGGTCGGGATCGGCAGCATGCCCCATTCCGGCATGCCCGGCCCGCCCTGCGGCCCCGCATTGCGCAGGATGAGGATGTGATCCTCGGTGACATCCAGGTTGGGATCGTCGACCGCCTTCTTCATCGAGGGATAGTCGTCGAACACCAGCGCAGGGCCGGTGTGCTTGAGAAAGCGCGGCGCGCATGCGGACGGCTTGATGACGCAGCCGTCGGGCGCGAGATTGCCCTTCAGCACGGCGAGCGCGCCTTCCTTGTAGATGGGATTGTCGACCGAGCGGATCACGTCGTCATTGTGCACCTCGGCACCCTCGATGTTTTCGCCGACAGTCTTGCCGGTGACAGTGACGCAATCGAGGTGCAGGTGCTGCTTGATCTCACCCATCAGCGCCGGCAGGCCGCCGGCATAGAAGAAATCCTCCATCAGATAGGCATCGCCGCTCGGGCGGACGTTGGCGATCACGGGCACCTTGCGGCTCGCCTTCTCGAAATCGTCGAGGCCGATGTCGAGGCCGGCGCGGCGGGCCTGCGCGATCAGATGGATGATCGCGTTGGTGGAGCAGCCCATCGCCATGGCCACAGCAATCGCGTTCTCGAAGGCTTTTCGGGTCTGGATCGTCTTCGGCGTCAGATCCTCCCACACCATCTCGACGATGCGGCGGCCGCATTCGCTGGCCATGCGGATGTGGTTGGCGTCGGCGGCCGGAATCGAGGAGGCGCCCGGCAGCGTCATGCCGATCGCCTCGGCAATCGCGGTCATGGTCGAGGCCGTGCCCATGGTCATGCAGGTGCCGTAGCTCCGCGCAATGCCGGCCTCGATGTCGAGCCAGTCCTTGTCGGAGATCTTGCCGGCGCGCCGCTCGTCCCAGTATTTCCAGCCGTCGGAGCCGGAGCCGAGCGTCTTGCCCTTCCAGTTGCCGCGCAGCATCGGTCCCGCCGGCAGATAGATCGCCGGGATGTTCATAGAGGTCGCACCCAGCAGCAGCGCCGGCGTGGTCTTGTCGCAGCCGCCCATCAGCACGACGCCGTCGACGGGATGGCTGCGCAGCAGCTCCTCCGCGTCCATCGCCAGAAGGTTGCGGTAGAGCATCGTGGTCGGCTTCAAGAGCGATTCCGACAGCGACAATGCCGGCAACTCGATCGGCAAGCCACCCGCCATCAGGATGCCGCGCTTGACGTCGTCGACGCGCGACTTGAAGTGCATGTGACAGGGCTGCGCGTCCGACCAGGTGTTGAGGATCGCGATGATCGGGCGGTCCTTCCACTCCTCCGGGGCGTAGCCCATCTGCATGGTGCGGGAACGGTGGCCGAACGAGCGGAGGTCGTCGGGCGCGAACCAGCGCGCACTGCGGAGCTGGTCGGGCGTGATTTTCTTCTTGGTCATGATTGGGTGCCCCATTTCTGGACGGTATTCCGCTCGATGGCGCGGAAGATCAGGTTCTCGACAAAAAGCCCGATGATAATCACCGTCAAGAGGCCCGCGAACACTGCGGGTATGTCGAGGAGATTGCGGTTCTCGAAGATGAACCAGCCGAGCCCGCCCTGCCCCGAGGACACGCCGAACACCAACTCGGCCGCGATCAGGGTGCGCCATGCAAAGGCCCAGCCGATCTTGAGGCCGGTGAGAATCGAGCCGAACGCGGCGGGGATGAGAATCTTTGCGACGTAGGGCAACCCGCGCAGGCCGTAATTGCGGCCGACCATGCGCAGCGTGTTGGACACGCTCTTGAAGCCGGAATGGGTGTTGAGCGCGACCGGCCACAGCACCGAATGGATCAGCACGAAAACAAGACTGCCGTTGCCGAGGCCGAACCAGATCAAGGCCAGCGGCAACAGCGCGATCGCCGGCAACGGGTTGAACATCGCCGTGACCGTTTCCAGGAAGTCGGTGCCGATCCGCGTCGAGATGGCGAGCACGGTGAAGATCGCGGCGAGCACGATGCCGGCCGAATAGCCCATGAAAAGGACTTTCAGCGAAGCCCAGGCGCGCATCGGAATGGTGCCGTCTTTCACGCGGTCCCAAAGCGTCACGATGGTGTCGTGCAGCGTTGGAAACAGCAGCGGATTGTCGAGGGCGACGCCATAGGCCTCCCAGACCGCCGCCAGGAACAGGATGATGACGGTCTTGCGGACAAAGCCGTCGTTCCACAACAGCTCCGGCACGCTCAGCTTGCGTTCGACCTCGCCCGCACCGCCGGTCGCGGCGACCGACGCGTCACGCAGCAATATTCTCGCTTCGCCCATGACAGGCTCCCTCAATGCGCCGTGGCTTCGGCGGCGAACAGGAGATCGTGGATCTCCTTCTCCAGCCGGCCGGCGCTGCCGTCTCCATTCGAGACCTTGTCGACGTCGACCACCTCGGCCTTGACGCGGCCGGGATGCGGCGACAGCAGCAGGATGCGGTTGCCGATGCGGATCGCTTCCGCGATGGAGTGYGTCACGAACAGCACCGTGAATTTGGTCTCGCTCCAGAGCTGAAGCAGCTCGTCCTGGCAGGTGCGCCGCGTCAGCGCGTCGAGCGCGGCGAACGGCTCGTCCATCAGCAGGATATCGGGCTCCATCGCCATGCCGCGCGCGATCGCAACGCGCTGCTTCATGCCGCCGGACAGCGTGTGCGGATAGGCATCGACGACGCGGGTGAGGCCGACCTTCTCGATATAGGCCCGCGCGCGGGCCTCGGCGTCCTTGCGCGACAATTTTCGCGCGGTCAGCAACGGGAACATCACGTTTGCGAGCACGCTCTTCCAGGGCAGCAGCTGGTCGAACTCCTGGAAGATCATCATGCGGTCGGCGCCGGGACCATGGATCTCGCGATCGTTGATGCTCATCCGGCCTTCGCTCGGCATCATGTAGCCGCCGACGGCCTTGAGCAGGGTCGACTTGCCGCAGCCGGACGGCCCGAGCAGCACGAAGCGGTCGGACCTGTCGACAGTGAAGCTGACCCTTTCGGTGGCGGTGACGACCGCGCTGGAGGTCTTGTAGCGCAGCGTCACCCCGTTGACGTCGAGCAGCGCCATCAGTTGCCCTTCAGGTCGTGCGCGACGGGGAGATAATAGTCCGTCCAGGCCTTGGGCTGCATCTTCAGCGTGCCGGTCTTGTACAGATGAGCTGCGAATTTCATCGTGCCCTGCGGCTCGAGATTCCATTCCATCATGCCGGGCTCCTTCAGGAGATCGAGCAGCTCTTCCACCGAGGTTTTGTCGCCGGTGATCTCCTTGTAGATCTCGACCGCCTGCTTGGTGTCGCTGCGGATCAGATCCTGCGCTTCCTTGGTGGCATCGCGCACCGCCTGGATGATCTTCGGATTGGCGTCGGCGAATTTCGTCGTGGTGAAGAACTGCGCCTGGCTCAGCGGACCGCCCATCACGTCAGGCGAATTCAGCACGACATGCGCGCCCGGCACGTTCTTCAGCTCGAGGAAGGTGAAAGGCGGGATCGAGAAGTGGGTGTGGACCTCGTGCTTCGAATTGGACAGCGCCGCATAGGCGTCGGGATGGCCAAGCTGCACGGTGTTGGCGTCCAGCTTCGACCATTGGTCGGCACCAAAGGCCTCGGYGGCCGCGATCTGAAGCACGATCGCCTGGGTCGAGACTTTTACGGTCGGCACCGCGATCTTGTCGCTCGGACCAAAATCCTTGATCGACTTGATGTTGGCGTCGCGGCTGATCAGCGTCATCGGCTGCGCCGAGGTCGCGACGATGCCCTTCACGCCGCCGCGGGTGCGGTCCCACAGCAAAAGAAGATTGCCGGTGCCGGTGTTGAGGATGTCGACGCCGCCGGCGAGCAGCGCATCGGTCTGCGCGCCGCCGCCGGAAAAGGTTACCCATTTGGTGGTGACGCCGGGTACGCCGAGCGAAGCTGCGTGCTTCTCGATCAGCTTCTGCTTTTCCATGATGTGGCTCGGCATGTAGAAAATGCCGGGCTGGCGCGACAGCGAGATCTCGGATTTCTGCTGCGCATGCGCCGCGGATACCGGCAGGACCGTTGCGGCGATCAGGGCGGCAGCCGCAAGCTTGCTACGAAGATGCTTGATCATTGTTGTGTGTTTCCTCCGGCCAGCGTCGAGCTGCGTTGACCCTACTGATGCACTAATATATTAGTGCATCAAAGGCAAGCCCGCGGGACCCGCCATGGAAGCAACCGATACCGCGCCGCGCGCGGCACGACCCGCCCGGCTCGATCGCGCCCGCCAGGCCGCGCCGCAGGTGTTCGAGCGGCTGCGCAATGCGATCATCGCCCTGGAGCTGCCGCCGGGCGCGCCCCTGTCACGCGCCGAGCTTGCCGGCCAGTTCGGCGTCAGCTCGACACCGGTGCGCGATGCGCTGATGCGGCTGGAGGAGGAAGGGCTCGTCGACGTGTTTCCGCAGCACGCGACCGTGGTCAGCCGGGTCGACGTCGGCCGCGCCGAGCAGGCACATTTCCTGCGCCAGGCGCTGGAGCTCGAAATCGTCCGGATGCTCGCGGAACAGCATGACCAGGCCCTGGTCATCCGCCTTGACCACGCGGTCGCGCTCCAGCAGCAATTCGCCAAGGCCGGGGACTTCGAGAGCTTCATCGCCGGCGACAACGATTTTCACGCGCAGCTCTACGCCGCCGCCGGAAAGCAAGACCTGTGGACGCTGGTGCGCAGCCGCAGCGGGCATATCGACCGGCTGCGCCGGCTGCATCTGCCCTCGCCCGGCAAGGCCCAGAACATCGTCCGCCACCACAAGCTGATCACGCGCGCGATCGAGGCCGGAGACGCCGACGCCGCGCAGCAGCATCTGCGCAAGCACCTGTCGGGCACGCTCAGCGAGCTCGACAAGATCCGGAGCCACCATCCCGAATACCTGACCGATTAGGCCCGCGACACGATCCGGGCGTGCGTCAGGGACCGCATGTGCACGTAAGCATGCATATGGCCGACCTCGCCGAAATCGCGCGAGGCGGACAAGGTGTCGGCCGCGAAGTGCTTGCAGGCCGGACGGAAACCGCGCAACAATTTCGCATTTGATGCTTTGATTTGGGGTCGCTGGAACGTCCCATCCGGCCCGGAGGGTTTCAGACGTGGCCAACATCCTGATTGTGGATGACGACCCGGCCGTGCAGATCACGATCCGGCTGATCCTGGAGAGGGCCGGCCATCACGTCACCGCCGCCGGCGACGGCCACACGGGGCTTGCGCTGTTCGAGGCGAGCCGGTTCGACCTCCTGTTCCTCGACATATTCATGCCTGGCATGGACGGACTGGAGACGATGCGCCACATCCGGGTGCTGCAGCCGGCCCTTCCGATCATCGTCATTTCCGGCCGCGCCGTCGCCCCGGACGCGTATGCCGAGCCGGACTTTCTGAAGATGGCGACCAAGCTCGGCGCGGTCGCAAGTCTGCAGAAGCCGTTCCGGCCGGACGCCCTGCTCGCCGCTGTCGACGGCTGCCTCCCATCCGCGCCACAAGCCAATGCCGCCTCCGGCAGCCGATGACGGGGCGATCCATGTTGCAGCGTAGCAGGACATTCGGGACCGCTCGCGACGCGGCGCGAAGGCCGATATGACCCTCGCGACCCGGCTGGCCATCGCAATGATCCTGCTGGTCGCGGCTGCGGTCTTCGCTGTCGGATGGCTGAGCCATTACAGCCTGGAACAAGCGTTCCTGCCGCGCGTGCTCGACCGTATCGAGGGCCACTCGCGGCTCCTGGCCTCGCAACTCGAAGCGCATGTGAACGGCGCTCGCGCCGACGTTGCGACGTTCCGCTCCCGTGCCGCCGCGCGCGGCATGATCGATGCCCATTTCAACGACGGGGTCGATCCGGTCGATCACCTCTCGGAGAAGACCTGGCGCGACCGCTTGCTGACGCGCCTCGTGGCCGACGTCGGCGCCAACCCGGCCTACGCAAAATTCCGCATCATCGGTGCCGACGGCGTCGAGTATCTGCGCGTCGACCGCTCCGGCCCGAACGGAGCGGTGCGTGCGGTTCCCGACGATGCCTTGCAGAACAAGGGCGAGCGCTCCTTCTTCCAGGCGGCGATCAAGCTGGCAGAAGACCAGGTCAGCGTCTCCCCGGTCGAACTGGACGTCGACGACGGCGTGGTTCAGATGCCCTATGTTCCGACCTTGCGCGTCGCGGCGCCCCTGTTTGGGTCCGATCACCGGCTGTTCGGCATCGTCGTCGTCAATGTCGACATGCGCCAGGTGTTCGACCGTATCAGGATATCGATCCGGAACGGTGAAGCGGTCTATGTGGTCGGCCGTAACGGCGATTATCTCGTGCATCCGGATCGCACCCGCGAGTTCGGTTCGCAACTGGGGACACCAACACGCTGGCAGGACGACTTCCCCCATTTCGCAGCCATCACCGGATCGACGCTGGGTGCGACCCAGGTCGTGCCGGGCAGTGACGGCAAGCCGAGCGGCACCGCGATCGCGCCCGCAATCCTGGCCGAGGACCAGTGGGTCGGTGTCATCCGCGTCGTGCCCAACGCCGTCTTCATGGCGCCGGCCGTCACCATCGAGAAATCGACCATCACGATCGGCCTCATCGCGGTGCTGGTCGCCGCCATACTGGCCGTGCTGCTGGCGCGGTCGTTGACCCGGCCGATCGGGCAGCTCACTGCGGCGGTCGAGTGGCTCGGTCGGGACAATTCCATCAGAATTCCAACCGACGCCCCCGGCGAGACTGGTGTGCTGGCGCGGGCATTTGCCCGTTTGATCGATGAAATGCGGGCGAAGACGGCAGCGCTGGAGCATGAGGTCGAGGAGCGGCGGCGCACCGAGGCCGCGCGCGACCAGCTCGCCGTCCGCGAACGCCTGTTCAGCGCGGCGGTCGAATCCTCCGACGATTCGATCGTCATGCAGACGCTCGACGGCATCATCATCGGCTGGAATGCGGCGGCCGAGCGCCTCTACGGCTATACGGCCGAGGAAGCGGTCGGACAGCCGACCTTGATCCTCCTGCCACCCGATCGCCGCGAAGAGGGCAAGGACTATCTGCGGCGGATTGCGACGGGCGAGCGGATCGAGCACTTCGAAACGGTGCGCCTGCGCAAGGACGGCAGTCCGGTCGAAATCTCGGTGAGCCTGTCACCGATCAGGGACGATTCAGGCGAGATCATCGGCGCGTCCGGCACGGCGCGCCGCCTGACCGATGCGCGACGGACCGAGCGCGCGCTGCAACAGCAGATCGAGGAACGGCGGCAGCTGTTCGACGCCTCGGAAGATCTGATCATGATCATGGATTCGCGGGGCCATATCGTGCAGGTCAGCCCGAGCAGCCAGGCCGTGCTCGGCTACCCGCCGGACGAGATGATCGGCCGCAGCGGCGTCGATTTCATCCATCCCGCGCATCTCGAGCAATCCCGCGAGGAGATGCGCGCGCTCCGGCGCGGCGGGCACCCCAGGCTCGCCGACACCCGCTGCATCCACAAGGACGGACGCGAGGTCTGGCTGTCCTGGCTCGGCAACTGGTCAGATCAGGCCAAACGCTTCTTCTTCGTCGGACGCGACATGACTGAGGCGAGGCGCGCGGAAGAGTCCTTGCGCGAAAGCGAGCTGCTCGCGCGCAATATCGTCGAGACCGCGCTCGACGCCTTCGTCCAGACCGACGAGCGCAGCACCATCCTGAACTGGAGCTCGCGGGCCGAGGAGCTGTTCGGCTGGCGGCGCGACGAAGCGCTGGGCAGGAATGGGGTCGACCTCATCGTCGCCGAGAGCGAGCGGGAGCGGGTCAAGGCCGGCCTCGCGCGCTTCCTCGAGTCCCAGGACGGCCAGACGCTCAACCGCCGCCGCGAGCTCGCGGTTCGCCGTCGCGACGGCAAGGAATTCAGGGCCGAGCTGAGCGTCACGGCGCTGAAACGCCGCGAAGGCATTCTGTTCAACGTGTTCTACCGCGACCTCACCGACAAGATCGCGTCCGAGGAGCGCATCCGCCACGCCGACAAGATGGAGGCGGTCGGCCAGCTCACCGGCGGCGTGGCGCATGACTTCAACAACATCCTCACCGTCATCACCGGGACGATCGAGATCCTGGCCGACGCGGTGGCGAAGGAGCCGGAGCTTGCGGCGATCACGAAGATGATCGACGAGGCCGCCGGGCGCGGCGCCGAGCTGACCCAGCACCTGCTCGCCTTCGCGCGCAAGCAGCCGCTGCAGCCGCGCGAGGTCGACATCAACGCGCTGATCATCGACACCGCAAAGCTGTTACGCCCGACGCTGGGCGAGCAGATCCAGATCGAATCGGTGTTCGAGGACGAGAGCTGCGTCGCGATCGTCGACCCCAACCAGCTCACCACCGCGATCCTCAACCTCGCGCTCAATGCCCGCGACGCCATGCCCGGCGGCGGCAAGCTGATCGTGGAGACGGGCGCCGCCTATCTCGACGAGGTCTATGCCAGCGTCAACGACGTCAGGCCCGGACACTATGTGCTGATCGCCGTGAGCGACACCGGCACGGGCATTCCTGCGCACATGCTGGCCCGGGTGTTCGATCCGTTCTTCACCTCGAAGGGACCGGGCAAGGGCACCGGGCTCGGGCTTTCGATGGTCTACGGCTTCATCAAGCAGTCCACGGGCCACATCAAGATCTACAGCGAGGAAGGCCACGGTACCACGATCAAGATGTATCTGCCGCCCGGCAAGACGGCCGCGGCCGTGGGCGAAGGCGTGACGCCGTCGACGATCGAGGGCGGACAGGAGACGATCCTCGTGGTCGAGGACGACCGGCTGGTGCGCGACTACGTGCTGGCGCAGCTGCATTCGCTCGGCTACGTCACCTTGCAGGCCGCGAACGCAGCTGAGGCGCTCGCGATCGTCGCCACCGGCAAGCCGTTCGACCTGCTGTTCAGCGACGTCATCATGCCCGGCAAGTTGAACGGACGGCAGCTTGCCGACGAGGTGTCGAAGACGCGTCCGGACCTCAGGGTGGTCTACACCTCAGGCTATACGGAGAACGCGATCATCCATCACGGCCGGCTGGATTTAGGCGTGCTGCTGCTGGCAAAGCCGTATCGCAAATCCGATCTGGCGCGGATCATCCGCAAGGCGCTGAGCAGTTGAGGAACCGTGTCCCGGACAAGGCGCAGCGTGCAACGCTACGGCGCAGAGCCGGGACCCAGAACTGTCAGCCGTGACATTGGAGAGATGGGCCCCGGCTCAGCAGCGCATCATTGCATGACGCGCTGCGTCCGGGGCACGAGAGATGGCCAGTCGCGTTACGACGCGCGCTGGGCCGCGGTCATCACGATGCGGATCAGATCGGCGGCGTTGCGCGCCCCGAGCTTCTTCATGATGTTGGCGCGATGGTCCTCGATGGTGCGTGGGCTGATGCCGAGCGTGCGGCCGGCTTCCTTGTTGGACGCACCGGAAGCGAACTGCTCGAGCACCTCGCGTTCACGCCGCGTCAACGGCTCGCGTCCGGGGAAGTGCAGCGAAGAGAATTTCGGCGATACGCTCTCTGCCTGCCTGCGTGCATAGGCTCCGATCGCCTCGTCCAGCCGGCCGACGATCTCGCTGCCGCGGAACGGCTTTTCGATGAAATCGAGCGCGCCGCTCTTGATGGCGCCCACCGCCATCGAGATGTCGCCCTGCCCGGAGATCATGAAGATCGGCGCCGGATAATCTTCGCCCTGCAGTTCCTTCAGAATGTCGAGGCCCGACTTTCCGGGAATGTGCACGTCGAGCAGGATCGCAGCCGGCGTACGGTTCCGCGCGACGGAGAGCAGCGCTGCGCCGTCCGCAAAACAGATCACCTCATAACCCGCCGCCTTCAACACCATCGACAAGGTGTCGCGAACCGCAGGGTCGTCGTCGACCACGAAGATTTCACCACGAGAGGTTTGCTCGGCCATGTGCCACATCCAGTTGGCATTACGGACTCGCGTCCGCGCCAACCGTTATGGCGTTCGGCGCGGATTCGGCCCACCCGTATTTGTACGGGACATAGACTTAACGCACAAGTAGCGGCATTGCGCCTAATTGCAGGAGACGGAGAATATCCATGCTAAATTTGGCCGATACGCTGCCGCTGGTCGCAACATCCGAGGCCGACAGCCAACGATTGATCGCCGCCGACCTTCGCTTGCTGATCGCGCAGATCGAGACCAGTATGCGCCGGATCGCCGCAGCCATGGATCAAGAACACAGCAACGATCCGGAAGGTTCCGCCGACGTCTTCATACTCGACGACGTCACGCCGCGTTATGCCACCGCGAACGCCGCTCTGAACGCCTGCCGGGCAGGCCTCGGCCACGCCCTGCAATACCTGTCTGAATCCGGCAATCCGGCTTGAATTGCGACCGGCGCGGCGCAGTGCCCGCGTCCGATCGCATGGCAGCTCCGCGCCTCAGGCGCGGTGCCGTTCCACGATCGCGTCGGTAGCGACGCCACCCCAGGTGTGGATCGCCGGCAGCCCCATTGCGGTCTTGCCGAGATTGGCGAGACTGATCCGCAGGGCGGCGAGATCGAGCGGCTTCGGCAGGCCCTGGAGCTGGATCCCGACGGAACGAGCGAAGCTGCGGGCGGCGCTGCGGCGCTTGCCGTCCATACCGCTGATGACGATCACGTGGCCTGCGAATTTCGCGGCCACCATCTCGCGCAGCACGTCGATGCCGTCGCCATCCTCCAGCACGAGATCGAGCGTCACGCAGTCGAAGCGGGCGGCGCGGAGCTTCTCGATCGCCTCGGCGACGGACGGCGCCACCGTGACTTCATGGCCGGCCTGCTTGGCGGCGACCGTGATCAGGCTGCGCTGCGTGGCGTCGTCGTCGACCACCAGGAGCTGAAGCGCACGCCGCTCGGCGACGTCGGGCAGATTTGACGGGATGGGGGAGAGGGAACTTCGGGGCATTGCCGTATCCTGAGATTGAGACGGGCAATGTCTACACGGCTCGCGCTTAGGCCACGTAAAGCCGGTGCGGCGAATTCGTCCGGATGTTTTAGCAAATATGAACCAACGTCTCGGAAAGCGGCGACGGGGCGAGCGGGACGAGGCCTATTTGGCGATCACGCTGCCTCGTCACGGCCGCCGGCGGCGCCGCGCTTCTTGCGGTTCTTGCCGCGCAGGAACTGGATGTCCATTTCGGCGCCGTTGACGCGCACCAGCTCGCAACGGCGATAGGCGAGCCCGGTCGACGACAGCAGCAGGAAGAATTCCTTCAGGTTCAATCCCTGGATCGAGCCATCCACGGTGAGGATGGCATCGGTGTCGGAAATCGCATTGAGCTTGCAGTCGCGCCGCCACGTGCCGTCGATCGCCATGATGCAGACATCATAGCCACGACTGAACGTGACGCGCTCCGCGCCCTTGCCATCCTCTGCCATGCCTATCGTCCTGCCAACACCGCCATGCGCGGCGGCGCGGCGCCGGCGAGAGCCGGTTTGGCTGCCGCTGCACGCGGGTCGTTCGGCTTGTAGAGGCCGCGACGATCCGGGATCGGCCTGAACGTGTCGGTCAGTCCGACCACGGTTTCGGCTGCACCCAGCACAAGGAAGCCGTCTCCCTCGATCTGGCGGGCGAGGCGGTTGAAGATGTTGATCTTGGTGTCCTGGTCGAAATAGATCAGCACGTTGCGGCAGAAGATGACGTCAAAGGTGCCGAGCTGGGCAAAATCATGCAGCAGGTTGAGCTGCCGGTGCTGGATCATCGCGCGCAGCTCGGGATTGATCTGCCACGTCTCGCCGGTCTGCTTGAAATATTTCATCAGCATCTGGATCGGCAGGCCGCGCTGCACCTCGAACTGGCTGTAGATGCCGGCCTTGGCCTTCTCGAGCACCTCCTGCGACAGGTCGGTGGCGATGATCTCGACGCGCCAGCCGGTCAGGGCCGCGCCCATCTCCTTCAGGCACATCGCGAGCGAATAAGGCTCCTGCCCGGTCGAGCCGGCGGCGCACCAGATGCGCACGCTCCGTCGGCCGGCGCGCGCCTYGATGACCTCAGGCATGATGGTGTCGCGGAAATGATCGAACGGGACCTTGTCGCGGAAGAAGAAGGTCTCGTTGGTGGTCATGGCTTCGACCACGCTGGTGACGAGCGCGCTCGAGCCGCCCTGCAGCTTCTGCACGAGCTCGCCGATCCCGGACAGCCCGGCCTTGCGGGCGAGCGGCAACAGCCGGCTTTCAATCAGATATTGCTTGTCTGCGGACAGGTCGAGCCCGGAATGATCCCTCAGGAACTTACGCAGATACTCATACTCGGTCGGGGTCACGGATAGCCTCTCGGAAGCTGTACTGGGGACACTCTGGCTGAAGCGCTCGGGCCAGATACTCAGACCATGGCTTGTCCGACCGGGATCAAGCCGACTTCAGCGAACTTGTCGGCGATGATGTCTTTATCGAAGGGCTTCATAATGTACTCGTTGGCGCCGCCGCTGAGCGCCTGGGCGATATGAGCCACGTTGTTCTCGGTGGTGCAGAACACCACCTTCGGTTGGTCGCCGCCGGGCAGCCGGCGCATGTGGCCCATGAACTCGAAGCCGTCCATCACGGGCATGTTCCAGTCGAGCAGCACCGCATCGGGCAACTGCCGCTGGCAGATCTCCAGCGCCTTCGAGCCGTCCTCGGCCTCGGTGACTTCGAATTCCAGGCCTTCCAGGATCCGGCGTGCGATCTTTCGCACGACGCTGGAATCATCGACCACCAAACATGTCTTCATTTTGGTTCTCCGGCTTCGATGTTTCGGTTAGCTCAGGCAGCCATTTGCACTTCGGTTTTAAGCTCGAGGACGCGATCGACGTCGAGGACGACCATGAGCTGGCCGTCGAGGCGGTGGACGCCGCCGGCGAGCTTCGCCATGCGGGGGTCGAGGTTGACGGGGTTCTCTTCCATGCCGGCCTCGGCGAGCCGCAGCACTTCGCCGATCTGGTCGATCAGGAGGCCGTAGGATTCACCGCGCAGGTCGACGCCGACCGCCATCGGGGTCTTGCCGTCCTCGGGCTTGGGCAAGCCGAGCCGGGCGCGCATGTCGACCACGGTGACGATGCGGCCGCGCAGGTTCAGCACCCCCGCGATCTCGCGCGAGGACAGCGGAACGCGGGTGACGCGCTCGGGCATGAACACGTCCTGCACGCGGGAGATCGGCAGGCCGAACAGCTGGCCGCCGATCATCGCGGTGACGTATTCGACCATGGCGCCTTCGCCGATCTGCGTCTTCTTGTTGCTCATAGCGGTATCTCCTGATCCCCAGTGCCGTTACGC
>NZ_JBFRFR010000038.1:0-81196 GCF_052114925.1 Bradyrhizobium sp. 2TAF36
CGACCTGAACCCGATCGAGCAGGTCTTTGCCAAGCTCAAGCATCTGCTCCGCAAAGCTGCCGCGCGAACCGTCGACGCGGTCTGCGCCGCAATCGGCCACGCACTCGATGCCTTCACCCCCGAGGAATGCGCCAATTACCTGAAAAATTAGGCTATCGAACTTAATGCCATCACGCTTTAATGCTTCCCCGGCCCCATATACCCGAACAAGAACCCCGCCACCTTCCGCATCTGGATCTCCTCACTCCCCTCCGTGATGCGATAGCGGCGGTGGTGGCGGTAGATGTGCTCGAACGGCTTGTGGCGTGAATAGCCCATGCCGCCGTGGACCTGCATGGCACGGTCGGCGGATTCGCAGCAGAGGCGGTTTGCCCAGTAGTTGCACATGGAGACGCGGTCGGAGAGCGTGCGCTCGATCTGCTCCTCATTGAGCTGGTCCATCTCCCAGGCTGTCTTGCGGATCAACAGGCGCAGCATCTCGGCTTGGGTCGCGAGCTCGACCAGCGGAAACTGGATCGCCTGGTTCTCGGCGAGCGCCTTGCCGAACGGCTTTCGCTCGCGCGCGTACTTCACACTCTCGTTGATGCAGTAGACGGCGGCGCCGAGCGAGCTTGCCGCCTGGCGGATGCGGTTCTGGTGGACAAAGCACTGCGCCAGCGACAGGCCGCGGCCGACTTCGCCGAACAGCGCATCCTCAGGCACGAACACGTCCGTAAAGCTGACGCGCGGATGGTCGGTCGGCATGTTGAAGGTCCACATGTACTCCTCGACCTTCACGCCATGGCTCTTGGCCGGCACCAGGAAGCAGGTGATGCCGCGGGCATCGCCGTCATTGCCCGAGGTGCGCGCGAACAGCGCGCAATGCGTGGCGACGTGCATGCCGGTCGTCCACATCTTCTCGCCGTTGATGATCCAGCCCTTGACGTTGTCGCGGGTCGCGGGCACCGCGCGCGTCTCCATGTGCGTCGCGTCCGAGCCGTGATGCGGCTCCGTCAATCCAAAGGTGATGCGGTACTTGCCCCTGATCGAGCCGTCGATCATCGCCTTCTGGTCGTCGCGGCCATAGCGATCGAGCATGGTGACAACGGGAAAATTGCCGACGATGGAGTGCTCGTTCTGAAGATCGTTGTGCAGGCCGAGACCCTTGGCGGCAAAGTGCTCGCGGATCACAGCCATCCAGAGGTTGGAGCCGTCCTTGCCGCCATATTGCTTCGGCACCGGAAAGCGCAGATGGCCGGCGGCGTCCGCGAGATCCTTGGCCTTGCGCAGCAGCGCTTCCCACTCATGGCGCGGCAGGCCGCCATTGTCGAAATCGGTGCGCGCCCATTCGCGGCGATGGTCGAAGAAGCGGATGTTGTCGTCGGCCTGTTCGAGCGGCTTGATCTCGCGTTCGATGAATCGATCGAGCTCTCCGAGATAGGCGACGAGATCGGCAGGCAATGAGAAATCCACGGCTCTCTCCCGGAGTAGTTTTGTCGTTTTGCGTTAAGGCGCTAACCGCGCTTTTGCTTCGCGCGATTAAGGTGAGAAGTGCGCGCGCAAGTCAAGCAAGGCAAGGCGTGTGACGGGCGCAAGGCGCGCCCGCGCAATTCGATGGTGTCGCGGCGCTGGCACGCGCTAGTATGACGCCAATATTCCTTCACGAGAAAATGCGGGAGCGCGCGATGGATCTGAAATTCTCAAAGGTGGAACGCAAGGGGCCGATCACGATCGTTACGCTGTCGCGGCCCGAGGTCTACAACGCGCTGCACACCGACGCGCATTTCGAGCTCCAGAAGGTGTTTGACGATTTCTCAGCCGATCCCGAGCAGTGGGTCGCGATCGTCACCGGCGCCGGCGACAAGGCGTTCTGCGCCGGCAACGATTTGAAGTGGCAGGCGGCGGGCGGAAAGCGCGGCTGGGACAAGGGCGGCTTTGCCGGCCTTACCTCGCGCTTCGATTGCGACAAGCCGATCATCGCCGCGGTCAACGGCGTCGCCATGGGCGGCGGCTTCGAGATCGCGCTCGCCTGCGACCTGATCATCGCCTCGGAGAATGCGACCTTCGCCCTGCCCGAGCCGCGCGTCGGCCTTGCCGCACTCGCCGGCGGCCTGCACCGGCTGCCGCGCCAGATCGGGCTCAAGCGTGCCATGGGCATGATCCTCACTGCGCGCCATGTCAGCGCCAAGGAGGGCCATGAGCTCGGCTTCGTCAACGAGGTGGTGCCGCAGGGTGAGGCCCTGTCGGGCGCACTGCGCTGGGCGGAGATGATCACCAAGAACTCGCCGATGTCGATCCGGGCGTCGAAGCAGACCATCCAGAAGGGCCTCGCCGTCTCGCTGGAGCAGGCGATCGAGGAGCAGCGGGAATATCCAGCGGTGAAGGCGATGGTGGCCTCGCAGGATTATATCGAGGGCCCGAAGGCATTCTCGGAGAAGCGGCCGCCGAAATGGGTGGGGAAGTAGAGCGCCGCTCTCCTCGTCACGACGACGGATGCCCCAACACCACAGGTGTCATGCCCCGGCTTGACCGGGGCATCCAGTACGCCGCGGCTTCAACGCATCTCATTGCCGTCTCTGGAATACTGGATCGCCCCCCCTGTGCGCAATTGCGCACTAGGCGGGCGATGACAGCGGAGAATATGGCACCGTCTACCCGCCTCGCCCCAGCTCCCGCTTGTATGAGGCATAGTTCGGCTGGTCGACCGCTAGCTTATCCATTGTGGTCTGCCAGAGATGCTCGGCGAGCCCCGGCGTTGCCAGATCAATCTCACCCTTGGCGATGCGATCGGCGAGCGCGCGGTTGAGATCGGCCACCGGGCCGTCCATGCCGAGCAGCGCGCGCAGCCGCTCCACCTCCTTCGCGTCGCTCCTCTCCTCCTGCGTCAGCTGCCGCGTCACGAGGTCGAGGATGTTGATGGCGACGCGCAGCTTGAAGGCCTGATGGCCGGAGATCAGCGGCGTGATGTCGTTGCCGAGGAAATCGGCGACCGCCTTGGTCAGCTCGGTCGGTGTCGGTTCGTCCTGCATGTGTCAGCTCCCGCGCGGCGCCAGCAGCCGCAACAGATCGATCTCGGTCTCGCTGGCGCGGCGGCCGATCATGGCGCGTTCCATCGAATGATCCGGCCCCTCGCGGAACCGCTGCATCATGCCGCCGCACATGATGCCCCAGCGCAGCGTGCCCATCACTTCCCAGAATTTGACGCGCGCAGGATCGCATTTGCGGCCCGCGGCCTCATAGCCGGCGAACAATTCCTCGCGTGTGCCAAAACCGCCCACCGGCTTGTCGATCTCACCAAAGCGCCAGGAGTTGACGCAGACCCAGCCGAGATCCTCCATGGGATCGCCGAGATGGGCGAGCTCCCAGTCGAGCACGGCGCGGACGCCGTCGGCGCCGATGATGAGATTGCCGTTGCGGAAATCGCCGTGCACCAGCGTGGTCTCGGCCGAGGGGCCGGGATCATGGTCGCGCAGCCAGCGCAGCGCCAGCTCGAACACGGGCTTTGGCCAGTTCAGGCTGCGATAGTCGCGCTCGAACTTGCCGATCTCCTGGGTCGCGGACCGGCTGCGCAGCTCGGGCAGCTTGTCCTGTGGCAGTTTGTGCAGGCCGGCGAGCACGCCGCCGATCTGCCGCGCGAGACGCGGCCGCGCCGCCGCGTACTCATCATCGCGAAGAATCTTACGGGCGATGGTCTCGCCCTCGACCCGCTGCATGATGAAGCCGGTGCCGAGATTTTCGTCGGGCGTCAACACATGCATCACGCGCGGCGACGGCACGCCCGCCTCATAGGCAAGCTGCATCAACTGGGCTTCGGCGGCGAGACCTGCCGCGCGCGTCGGCGCGGCGCCATAGCCCTTCGGCGAGCGGCGCAGGATCGCGCCGATCGGCCCATCGGGATGCTCGATGTCGAAGCGCCAGGTTTCCTGGCTGGCGCCGCCGGACAGTTTTGCCGCGCCGGTGACGCCAGTCGCCCCTTCGCACCAGCGCGCGACGCTGCGGGAGAGCTCGGCCTCGATCATTTGCCTTTGAACTGCGCCGGGCGCTTCTCCAGGAACGCGCCAACGCCTTCACGGAAATCGTCCGTGTCGCCGGCACGCAGCTGGCACTGGAATTCGAGATTGAGCTGATCCTCGAACGAATTTTCGGGGCTGTCCCAGTAGAGCTTGCGGATCAGCGACAGCGCGACCGTCGGGCCGCTGGCGAGATCGCGCGCGAGCTTCATCGCCTCCTCCATCAGCACGCCGTCGTCATAGACGCGGTTGACGAGGCCCCATTCCAGCGCCTTCTCGGCCGGCAGGCGCTCGCCCATCAGCGACAATTCGACCGAACGCGCCCGGCCGATCAGGCGCGGCAGCAGCCAGGTCGAGCCGCAATCCGGCACCAGGCCGATGCGGCGGAAGGCTTGAAGAAAGTAAGAGGACCGCGCGCACAAAATCATGTCGCCGAGCAGCGCGAAGCTCATGCCGGCGCCGGCGGCCGGGCCGTTGACGGCAGTGACGATCGGGCAATGCAGATTGCGGATGCGGCGCAGGAAGGGATGAAAGCCGGTCTCGAGCGTCAGGCCGGCCTTGGTCTTCTTCGACTGGTTGTTGCGCCCTTGCAGATTCGCGCCGGTGCAGAACGCCCGCCCCGCGCCAGTCAGCACCACGCAGCGCACCTCGCCCTTCTTCTCCTCGATCGCGTCGAGGGCATCGGAGAGGCCGCCCAGCATGTCCATGGAGACCGCGTTCATCACCTCCTGATGGTCGAGCCGGAGGATCGCGACCGAGCCATCGAAATCGAGCGTGACGTGTTTGAACTGCATGGTTTCCTCGTCAGTTGGTACTAGCGATGTTTCGCAGACCGGAATTAGTTTTGCCGGGGCGCATATTTGATTTTTGTCGCGGCCTTGTCCATGGTGGTCCGAACATACCTTGTCGTCGTATCGCACAATCTTGCGCGCACAGGCTGGCGCGCGCCCGTGCCAAAAACAGGAAACGCGCCATGAACCTTTTCGACCTCAGCGGCCGCGTCGCCGTGATCACCGGCGGAAATGGCGGTATCGGGCTCGGCATCGCGCAGGCGCTCGCCGGCCAGGGCTGCAACGTCTTGATCTGGGGCCGCAATCCTGACAAGAACAAGGCTGCTGCCGCGAGCATGACGGGCCTCTCCGGCAAGGTCGACACCCGCGTCTGCGACGTCACCGATCCGGCTTCGGTCAATGCCGCGATGAAGGCGACGCTCGACATTTTCGGCCGGGTCGACGGCTGCTTTGCCAATGCCGGTATCGGCGGCGGCGGCCGGCGCTCCTTCATCGAGCGCACCGAGGAAGAGTGGCGCACGATGTTTGCGACCAATCTGGACGGCGTGTTCCACGCTTTCCAGGCCGCCGCAAAACACATGACCGAGCGCGCCAATGCCGGCGATCCCTTCGGCCGGCTGGTCGCGACATCGAGCCTCGCCTCGATCTTCGGCACTGCGCGCAATGAGCACTATGCCGCGACCAAGGCCGCGATCAACGCGCTGGTGCGCGCGCTCGGCGTCGAGCTGGCGCGTCACGGCGTCACCGCGAACGCGATCCTGCCCGGCTGGATCAAGAGCGACATGACCGCGGGCATCATGGCCAACGAGAAGTTCGTCGCCAATGTGATGCCGCGCATTCCGATGCGGCGCTTCGGCGAGGCCAGCGATTTCGGCGGCATCGCGGTGTATCTGATGAGCAAGGCGTCGTCGTATCACACCGCGGATACGTTCGTGATCGACGGCGGCTATACGGCGTTTTGAATCTCGTAGCCCGGATGGAGCGAAGCGTAATCCGGGATTTTCAAAAACAAGCAAGACCCGGATTTCGCTGCGCTCCATCCGGGCTACAAACTCTGAGGGGAATGGGCAAATGTTCTCACACATCATGATCGGCACCAACGACCTGGACAAGGCCAAGGCGTTCTACGACCAGCTGCTCGGCACGCTCGAGGTGCGCCCGGCCAGGGTCGACGGCCATCGCATCTTCTACATCACCAAGACCGGCGTGTTCTCGGTGACGAAGCCGATCAACGGCGAGGCCGCCACGTGTGCGAATGGCAGCACCATCGGCTTTGCCGCCAACTCGCCTGAGCAGGTCGACAAGTGGCACGCCACCGGCGTCGCCGCCGGCGGAACGCCGATCGAGAATCCACCCGGCATCCGCGAGGGCGCAGGGAACAAGCTCTACATCGCTTATTTGCGCGACCTCGACGGCAACAAGATCTGCGCGATGCATCGGCTGCCGAACTGATTGCTCCAGGACGGTGTCATTCCCCGCCTTGTGCGCAATTGCGCACTGGAGCGGGGAATCCAGTACGCCGCGGCTTCTCCGTAAATCGCTGACGTCACGGAGTACTGGATCGCCCGGTCAAGCCGGGCGATGACAACAGTGAGTGCGGCCCGCACCTGCCTCCTCACGCCGTTCAAACAACATTTCAAACACTCTCGCGATATTCCATCGCATGGCATGGGTCGCCTGAAAAAATGCGCGCTCGCGCTTTGGCCGCGCTGCGACTATTCTGCGGCCCAACGCGATCTCAGTGACCCCGGGAGGAACAATGACAAAGCACGCCTACATACCCCGCACCACCAACTACACCCTCAATCCCGGCGACGAGCTCAACGATCTTCGCATGTCGGACCAGGTCCGGCCGCTCTACGATCACGTCAGGAAATTCATCCGCGACACCGTCGAGCCTATGTCGATCGAATTCGCCAAGGCCGGCGAAGGCAAGCAGGATCGCTGGAGCTTTACGCCGAAACAGCTCGAGGTGCTCGAGGTCGCCAAGAACAAGGCCAAGAAGGAAGGCCTCTGGAATTTCTTCCTGCCCGACGACGAGACCGGTCAGGGCCTGAAGAATCTCGACTACGCCTATATCGCCTCCGAGCTCGGCAAGAGCCCGCTGGCCTCCGAGACGATGAACTGCTCGGCGCCGGACACCGGCAACATGGAAGTGCTGGAGCGCGTCGGCACCAAGGAGCAGAAGGAGAAGTGGCTGAAGCCGCTGATGAACGGCGAGATCCGTTCGGCCTATGTCATGACCGAGCCGAACGTCGCCTCCTCCGACGCCAAGAACATTTCGACGACCGCAAAGCTCGTCGGCGACGAATGGGTCATCAACGGCGAGAAATATTACATCTCCGGCGTCGGCGATCCCCGCTGCAAGATCCTCATCGTGATGGTGAAGACCAATCCGGATGCGGCGCCGAGCAAGCAGCAGTCGCAGATCCTGGTGCCGCGCGACACGCCCGGCGTCGAGGTGCTCGGGCCCATGTACGTGTTCGGCCAGGACCACGCCCCGCGCGGCCACATGCACATGCGCTTCAACAACGTCCGCGTGCCCAAGGAGAACATGCTGCTCGGCGAAGGCCGCGGCTTCGAGATCTCGCAGCTCCGCCTCGGCCCGGGCCGCATCCATCACTGCATGCGCACCATCGGCAAGGCCGAGAAGGCGCTGGATCTGATGGTTCAGCGTGGCCTCACCCGCGAGGCCTTCGGCAAGAAGATCGCCCATCTCGGCGGCAACATGCAGATCATCGCGCAGGCGCGCTGCGAGATCGAGGCGATGCGGCTGATGGTGCTGAAGGCCGCCAAGGCGATGGACGTGCTCGGCAACAAGGAGGCCCGCGTCTGGGTGTCCATGGTCAAGGCCATGGTGCCGGAGCGCGCCTGCAAGATCATCGACCAGTCGATCCAGATGCACGGCGCCACCGGCATCTCGCACTGGACCCCGCTCGCGGAGATGTACCAGGACGTCCGCCATCTGCGCTTCGCCGACGGTCCGGACGAGGTGCACTGGATGGTGGTGGGACGCCACGAGTTGAGCATGGCGTAAAAGTCTCTGGCCTCTCCCCGCTCGGGAAGAGCCGTAGGGTGGGCAAAGGCGCGCTCTTCGCGCGCCGTGCCCACCATCGCGGCTTCGCAAGAAGTGGTGGGCACGCTTCGCTTTGCCCACCCTACGAGAGTTTCACTCCTACGGAGCCACCATGGAATACGCCGCCAGCGACCTGACGCCACGCGAGCGCTACAAGGTGCTGACGTCCTTCATCCTGCCACGGCCGATCGCGTGGGTGACCTCGGTCGGGCCGACCGGCGTCGTCAACGCCGCGCCGTTCAGCTTCTTCAACGCCTTCTGCGAAGATCCGCCGCTGTGCATGTTCGCGGCGAACCGGAAGCCCAACGGCCAGGACAAGGACACGTTTCTCAACATCCAGCGCACCGGCGAGTTCGTGGTCAACCTCGCCGACGAGCCGCTGGCGAAGGCCATGCACGAGAGCAGCGGAGATTTTCCCCCTGAAGTGGGCGAGCCTGACTATCTCGGGCTGAAGCTCGCACCGTCGGCGAAGATCGCCGTGCCGCGGCTCGCCGACACGCCCTGGGCGATGGAGTGCAAGCTCTGGAAGATGATCGACGTCAACGACGATCGCCGGCTGATCATGGGCGAAGGCATCCACTTCCATATCCGCGACGAGCTCTGGGACGACAAGGCGATGCGGGTGCACATGGACCGCTATCACCCGATCGGCCGCATGTTCGCCGACCGCTACTGCCGCACGGATGATCGCGTGGTGTTTCCGGCCGCGGAGGGGGCGAAGAGGAAGTAGGCCGCGCCATCGCGCTCCCTCGCCCCGTTCTTACGGGGAGAGGGCTGGGGTGAGGGGCTGCTTCCGAGAAAACAGTGTGAGTTGGACTCGCGGAGAGTCCCCCTCACCCGAATTCGATCTTCGATCGAATTCGACCTCTCCCCGCAAGCGGGGCGAGGTGAAGCGAGCACCGTTTACGTCGCCGCCGGCTCGCCGATCTTGTCCTGCGTCTTGGTGTCGAAATCGCCGGCGTCGTGCCGCTCGTGGAGCTGGCTGGCGGGATCGCCGGAGACGCGGTTGACCATGCGGCCGCGCTTGACGGCCGGGCGCTTGGCGATCTGATCGGTCCAGCGCTGCACGTGCTTGTAGTCCTGCACCGACAGGAATTCGCCGGCGCCATAGACCAGCCCCTTGGCGAGCGCGCCATACCAGGGCCACACCGCGATGTCGGCGATGGTGTACTCATTGCCCGCGAGGTACTCGTTGTCGGCGAGGCGCCGGTCGAGCACGTCGAGCTGGCGCTTGACCTCCATCGCAAAACGGTCGATGGCGTATTCGATCTTGGTCGGCGCGTAGGCGTAGAAGTGACCAAAACCGCCGCCGAGATATGGCGCGCTGCCCATCTGCCAGAACAGCCAGGACATCGCTTCGGTGCGACTCTTGATATCCTTCGGCAGGAAGGCGCCGAACTTCTCGGCGAGGTAGACCAGGATCGAGCCGGATTCGAACACCCGGATCGGCTCGGGACCGGAGCGGTCCACTAGCGCGGGAATTTTCGAGTTCGGGTTGATGTCGACAAAGCCGCTGCCGAACTGGTCGCCATTGCCGATCCTGATCAGCCAGGCGTCGTATTCGGCGCCCTTGTGGCCGAGCGCCAGCAGTTCCTCCAGCATCACCGTGACCTTCACGCCGTTCGGCGTCGCCAGCGAATAGAGCTGGAAGGGATGCTTGCCGACCGGCAGCTCCTTGTCGTGGGTCGCGCCGGCAATGGGGCGGTTGATGCTGGCGAACTGCCCGCCGTTCTCCTTGTTCCAGATCCAGACTTTGGGCGGTACGTAGGCGGGGGCGTCGGTCATGCGGGGGCTCCGGCGAAAAGATGCGCCTGCATTAATTAGCCCGCGAATGGCCGATGGCAAGGGCGCAGAAATGCATTGCCGGGCGGGGCAACTCTACGTTTCGTCATGGCAGGCCACTTCCCCGCCGTCGTTCCGGGCCCGCCGCTCTACGGCGCCCCGGAATGACGATCGGAGCGAGGCTCAGGACGCGGCCGCAGTCAGCCCCTGCTCGGCCCTCTCCAGCAAAAACCCCTCATATCCCTTCGCCGCGACCTCGTCGCAGATCCGGCGGTAGACGCCGACGCCGCCGATATAGGGCATGAAGATGCGCGGCTTGCCTGGAATATTGGCGCCCATGTACCAGGAATTGGCCTGCGGATAGAGCGTGCCGTGGGCGACCTCGTTGACATGGGCGACCCACTTGTCCTCGGCCTCCCCGCTTGCCTCCATGGTGGCAACACCCTGCCTGCGCATGTGAACGAGGCAATCGGCGATCCAGTCGACATGCTGCTCGATCGAGACGATCATGTTCGAGAGCACCGACGGGCTGCCGGGGCCGGTGATGATGAAGAGGTTCGGAAAGCCCGCGCTCATCAGCCCGAGATAGGTCTTCGGGCCTTCCGCCCACTTCTCGTTCAGCGTCCGTCCGCCCGGGCCACTGATGTCGATCTTCGCGACCGAGCCAGTCATGGCATCGAACCCCGTCGCCATCACCAGCGCATCGACCTCGTGGTCCTTGCCTGCGACACGCACGGCATTCGCGGTGACCTCCTCGATTGGATTGGTCTTGATGTCGACCAGCGAGACGTTCGGCCGGTTGAAGGTCGCGAAATAATCCGTATCGATGCAGATGCGCTTGGTGCCGATCGGATGGCTGTTCGGCTGCAACAGCTTCGCGGTTTCGGGGTCCTTCACGATCTCGGCGATCTTGCCGCGCACGAAGTTCGCCGCGGTATCGTTCGCGGATCGCTCGAGGCCGAGGTTGTTGTAGACATACATGAAGGTGAGCCCGCCGCGCTCCCAGCGCGCCGAATATTTGCCATTCCTGGTATCATCGCTGTCGTCGAGTGCGCCGCGATCGGGTTGCTCGGCGAAAATGCCGTTGCGTGCGACTTCGCGGGCGAAACGGCGGATCTCCGGATAGGTCTTGCGGAAGTTGTCGCGTTCTTCGTCGGTCAGCGCGGCGTTGCGCGCGGGAATCGAAAAATTCGCCGTGCGCTGAAACACGGTGAGATGTCTTGCTTGTTCGGCGATGACGGGCGTCGATTGGATGCCAGACGATCCCGTCCCGATCAAGCCGACGCGCAAGCCCGTGAAGTCGACGTCTTCATGCGGCCAACTGCCGGTGTGGTAGACCGGTCCCTTGAAGCTCTCAAGGCCCTTGATGTCAGGCTTGCGCGCGTTCGAGAGGCAGCCGGTCGCGAGCACGATGAACTGCGCCTCGACCGTCTGGCCGTCCGACGTCGTCACCGACCAGCACTTCGTGCGCGCGTCGAACGCCGCGCGCGCGACGCGGGTGTCGAACTGGATGTCACGGCGAAGATCAAAACGGTCGGCAACGTGGTTGGCGTAGTTCAGGATCTCCGGCTGCGGCGCGTAGCGCTCGCTCCAGTCCCACTCCTGCTGAAGCTCTTCCGAGAACGAGTAGGAATACTGCATGCTCTCGACATCGCAGCGCGCGCCGGGATAGCGATTCCAGTACCAGGTGCCGCCGACGCCACCGCCCTGCTCATAGACGCGCGCCGAGAAGCCAAGACCGCGCAGGCGGTGCRGCATGTACATGCCGGCAAAGCCCGCGCCGACGACGACCACGTCGTAAGCTTTCAAGGCTTGGGCCTTCACGGTTCGGGCCGGGCTCGCTTGCGCTTGCGACATCGGTTGGCGCTCCCTCGCTGTTTTCTCTTTGTTTGAGCCAGCATTCTCACAGACCCACAAAAGCGCAAGAGGCAAATCGGCGGGCTCCGGTCTGTTTATTTTGTGCAGCGGAATGGCTCATCCGCCGCGTGGCGTCTGCACGCAAGATGCGCGGCCAAATCCGGCTTGGCATCGCGGGTGACGATGAGCTAGCGTCGAAGCGCCTTCGCTCAAGCAAAGCAACAACAGCAACGCGACGGCTGCCGGGAGAGAGCCATGAAATCGCCGATCTGCGACATGCTGGGCATCGAGTTCCCGCTGCTCGCCTTCAGCCATTGCCGCGACGTCGTTGCCGCCGTCAGCCGTGCCGGCGGCTTTGGCGTGTTGGGTGCCACCGTGCACACGCCCGACACGCTCGAGCGCGAGCTGAAATGGATCGACGAGCATGTCGACGGCAAGCCCTACGGCATCGACGTTCTGATCCCCGAAAACATCTCGACCGCAGGCGAGAAGGACGTCACCTGGAAGAGCCTGGAGGCGCGCGTGCCGCAGGAGCACCGCGCCTACACGCGCGACCTCCTGAAGAAATACGACATCGAGCTGACGACAAGTGATGTGGCCGACAACCGGCCGCAACCGTTCGACGCGAAGACCGCACTTCAGCTGCTCGAGGTCTCCTTCAACCATCCGATCCGATTGATCGCCAACGCGCTGGGCGTGCCGCCGAAGGCGATGATCGAGATGGGCAGGAAGCACGGCGTGCCGGTTGCCGCCCTCGTCGGCGCCAAGGAGCATGCGTTGCGCCAGGTCGCGGCCGGGGTCGACATTCTCGTGGTGCAGGGCACCGAGGCCGGCGGCCATTGCGGCGAGGTCTCCACCCTGGTGCTGGTGCCGGAGGTGATCAAGGCGATCAAGAACATCCGCGACGTGCCGGTGCTCGCGGCCGGCGGCATCATGACGGGACGGCAGATGGCCGCCTGCATGGCGATGGGCGCGGCCGGCGCCTGGACCGGTTCCGTGTGGCTCGCCACCGTCGAGGCCGAGACCACGGAGATCTTCCGCGAGAAGATGATCGCGGCGTCCTCGCGCGACGCGATCCGTTCGAAGGGGCGCACCGGCAAGCCGGCACGCCAGCTCCGCTCGGTCTGGACCGATGCCTGGGACCGCGCGCCGGAAAGCCCCGGCGCGCTGCCGATGCCGCTGCAAAGCGTCATCAGCCGCGACGCCTTCAACGCGATCGATCGCGCGGCGGCGAGCGGCAACGCCAAGGCGCGCGACCTCGTCAGCTATTTCGTCGGCCAGGGCGTCGGCCTGATCGACAGCGTGAAGTCGGCGGGCGCGGTGGTGCAGGAGTTCAAGGAAGAATTTGCCGAGGCCGTCGAGCACATGAATGCGCTGGTGGCGGAGTAATTGCCTGTGGCCGGAAATAGAGTCCGTGGCTCATCCTTCGAGGCTCACCAAGCGCCGCTCGGCTCGCACCTCAGGATGACGCTTCCTCCGTAGCCGTCACCCTGAGGTGGCCGCTTCTTCAGCGGCCCTCGAAGGGCGACGGCGTGCCGAAGACCCAGAAAGTGAACCAAGAAGAAATGACCAAGACCTCTATCCCGGAAGACCTCATCCCCGTCATCGTCGGCGTCGGCGAGATCATCGACCGACCCAAGGAGATTACCGACGGCCTCGAGCCGTTGGATCTGCTCGAACAGGCGCTACGGCAGGCCGAGCAGGACGCCGGCGCAAAACTGCTTGGCGAGGTGCAGTCGCTCGACGTCGTCAACTTCCTGAGCTGGCGCTATCGCGATCCGGAGAAGCTTTTGGCGCAGCGGCTCGGCATTGCGCCGGCGCATTGCTATTACGGCCCGGTCGGCGGCGAGAGCCCGGTCCGCTACATCCACGAGGCGGCAAAACGCATCGCGCGTGGCGAGTGCACGGTGGCGGCAGTCTGCGGCGCGGAGGCGCAGTCGACCGCGACCAAGGCGGAGCGCGCCGGGGTCAAGCTACCCTGGACGCCGTTCGCCCATGACGTCGAGGAGCCCAAGCGTGGGGCGGCATTCCAGAAGCCGCTGGCGGTGAAGCTCGGTGTGTTCCGTCCCGTCACCGTTTATCCATTCTATGAGTCCGCCTCCTCCGCCCATTGGGGCCAGACGCCGCGCGAAGCCATGGCAGAGTCCGGCACGCTGTGGTCGCGCTACTCCGAGGCCGCGGCCGGAAATCCCAACGCCTGGCTGAAGCGGCGCTATGCGCCGGACGAGATCACGACGCCGACGGCGGACAACCGGCTGATCGCCTGGCCCTACAACAAGCTCATGGTCGCCAACCCCAGCGTCAACATGGGCGGCGCGCTGCTGCTCACCAGCCTCGCCAGGGCGCGCGCGGCCGGCATCGCGGAGGACAAGCTGGTCTATCCGCTCGGCGGCGCCTCGGCCGAAGAGCCGCGCGATTACCTCCTGCGCGATCAGTTCCATGAAAGCCATCCGCAGAATGCGGTGCTGAAGGCGGCGATGGATCTCGCCGGCGGCGACGGCAAAAAATTCGACGCGATCGAGCTCTATAGCTGCTTCCCCTGCGTGCCCAAGATGGCGCGGCGGACGCTGGGCCTCGGCGCCGACGTTCAGCCGACCGTGACCGGTGGCCTCACCTTCTTCGGTGCGCCGCTCAACACCTACATGACGCATGCGGCCTGCGCGATGGTGCGGCGTGTGCGTGATGGCGCCAAGCTCGGGCTGCTCTACGGCCAGGGCGGCTTCGTCACCAAGCACCACGCATTGGTGGTGTCGAAGACGCCACGTGAGGCGCTGGCGCAGGAGACCAGCGTGCAAGGCGAGGCCGACCGCAACAAGCGCGCGGTGCCCGAGTTCGTCACGGAGGTCTCAGGCAAGGGCAAGGTCGAGAGTTTCACGGTGCTCTATGGCCGCGGCGGCGAGGTCGAACACGGCGTGGTGATGCTGCGGACGGAAGATGATCGACGTACGCTGGGGCGCATCGCGGCCAGCGATACGGCGACTCTGGCGCACTTGCTGAACATGGATCGCACGCCGGTGGGTTCGCTCGGCGAGATCGCGATGGCCGCGGATGACGTGCCGGAGTGGCGGGTGACGTAGCTTTCGTAGAGTGGGCAAAGGCGCTCTTGCGCCGTGCCCACCATTCTTCTTCCAATCACGTGAAGACGGTGGGCACGCTTCGCTTTGCCCACCCTACGAGATCAACCTAGCCCTTCGGCGCCTGCTTCTCCGACGCCGTCGCCGGCTTGCCCTTGGCACCGCCGGCGACGCGAACCTGGTCGCCGTCGGAAAGGCCATCCGGCGGGGCAGTGATGACGCGGTCGTCGGGTGCGATGCCCGAGGCGAGTTCAATCTCCTTGCCGAGATCGCGTGCGATGGTCACGGTCTTGAACTGCACCTTGTCGTCGGGACCGACGGTCGCAACACGCAGACCGCTGCCGTTGAAGATCAGGGCACTGGCGGGAATGCTCAGCGGCGCGGTGTCGCGCTGAAGGTTGAGCTTCACGCTGGCATAGCCGCCGGGCATCAACTCGCCGTTGGAATTGTCGAGCCGAAGCTGCATGCGGGTGGTTCCTGAGGCGACGTCGACGGCCTGCGAAGACGCCTCGACCGTCGCCTGGAATGTCCGGTTCGGGTATTCCGGCATGACCATGGTGGCCTTGGCGCCGATCTTGATCGCAGGCACGTAGTTCTGGGGAACGTTGACGTAAACGCGCAGCTTGGTGATGTCGGAGACCACGAACATCGCCGGGCCGGAGCCGCCGCCGGCATTGATCAACGCGCCGACGTCGGTATCGCGCGCCGTGACCACGCCATCGAACGGCACCGTGATCTTCTTGTAGCCGGCCAGCGCTTCAAGCCGTTCGACATTTGCCTGGCCTGAGTGGACGGCCGCGTTCTTATTGGAGAGATCGGCGGTGCGCTCGTCGATCTCCTGCGCGGAGACGAAGTTGGAGGCGACCAGCGTCTTGCGCCGGTTGAGCGTTGCTTCCGAGAGCCTGGCACTGGCCTGCTGGCTGGCGAGGTCGGCGCGGGCCTGAAGCAGTTGCTGGTCGAGGTCGGGCGCCTCGATCTCGGCGATCACCTGCCCCGCCTTGACGCGCGCGCCCATGTCGACGCTCCAGCTCTTCAGATAGCCGGAGACGCGTGCGAAGATAGGCGCGCGGTAATAAGCTTCGAGCCGACCCGGCAGGTCGATGGTGCCGTTGAGGGATTTTGCGTTCGGCAGGGTCACCGCAACGCTGGGAACGGCCTGATCGTCGGTCCATTCCTTCAGCTTGGAGCCCTGCTCCTCGCGGGCACGAATGCCGGTACCCACGACGAGGCCTGCCGCAATCAGCGCCACCACGCCGAAGATGCCCAGTTTCCGGTGCGACACCGGGGAGCGGGGTTCAGTGGGCGACATGCGGAGTCTCCAATGGGGCGGCGGCTTTGGCGCCTTGTTTCTTGTGTACCATACTGAACACCACGGGAACAAACATCAGCGTGGCGAAAGTTGCAAAGATCAGGCCGCCGATCACGGCGCGGCCAAGCGGCGCATTCTGCTCGCCGCCCTCCCCGAGCCCCAGGGCCATCGGCGCCATGCCGATGATCATGGCGAGCGCGGTCATCAGCACCGGGCGGAACCGGACGAACCCGGCCTCGAGTGCAGCGGCGATGGGGTCACCGAGCTCCTCGTAGCGCTCGYGGGCGAAGGAGATCACCAGCACGCTGTTGGCGGTGGCAACGCCCATGCACATGATCGCGCCGGTGAGCGCCGGCACCGACAGCGTCGTCTCGGTCATGAACAGCATCCAGACGATACCGGCGAGCGCGGCCGGCAGCGCCGTGATGATCACGAACGGATCGGACCAGGACTGGAAGTTCACGACGATCAGGAAGTAGATCAGCACGACGGCACCGAGCAGGCCGAACAGCAATCCGGTGAAGGCGCTGTTCATGGTCTGCACCTGGCCGAGCAGCACCACGGAGGAGCCCTTCGGCACGTCCTTGGCGGTGTCGGCGATCACCTGGCGGATGTCGGCGGCGACCGCGCCGAGATCGCGGCCCGAGGTCGTGGCAAAGATCTGCACCAGCGACTGGATGTCGTATTGCGACACCACCGCGCTCGAGGTCGAGCGCTTGATGTCGGCGATGCCGCCGAGGATCGGCGATTGGGAATTGCCGGTGGCCGTGATCGGCAGCGTCTGGAGCGCGCTGAGCGAGTCGATCTGGTATTGCGGCGTCTGCATCACGATCGAGTAGGACACGCCGTTGTCCGGATTGAGGTAGTAGGTCGGCGCCACCTGCGAGGAGCCGGCGAGATTGACCACGAGGCTGTTGGTGACGTCGCGCTCGGTCAGGCCGACATATTGCGCGCGGGTGCGGTCGACATCGATGTTGAAGGTTGGGTTGTTCGGCGACTGCTGGATGCGCGCATCGGCAACGCCCGGGATCTTGCGAACCCTCGCCAGCAAATTGTTGGCGTAGGCAAAGTTGGCGCCGATATTGGCACCACGGATTTGCAGGTCGATCGGCGCCGGCGCGCCGAAGTTCAGGATCTGGCTGACGATGTCGGCCGGCAGGAATGCGAAGCTGACGCCGGGGAACAGGCGCGGCAGCTGCTCGCGCAGCACGCGCACGTGCTCTTCCGTCGGCTTGTGGCCCTCTTTCAGCTTGATCTGGATGTCGCCGTCCTGCGGGCCGATTACGCCCGTGTTGTTGTAGGTCATGTTGATGCCGGAGATCGGCATGCCGATGTTGTCGGTCAGCGTCTCGATTTCGCCGGGGATCAGCTTGCGGATCGCCTTCTGGACGTCGGCGAGCTGGTTGGCCGTCTCCTCCACGCGGGTGCCGACCTGGGTGCGGACATGCATCAGGATATTGCCGGCATCGACCGCCGGGAAGAAGTTGCGCCCGAGGAACGGCACCAGCGCGAAGGACGCGCCGACCACGCAGAGGAAGCCGATCACGAACACCGCGCGGTGCACCAGCGCCAGTCCCAGCAGATTATGGTAGCCGCCGCGGATGCGCTCGAACCGCTTCTCGAAACCGCGCTGGAACCACACCAGCGGATTGCGCGACTTCGGCGGCGCGCCCTCGTGATGGACGTGCGCCTGCAGCAAATAGTTCGCCATGGTCGGCACCAGCGTGCGCGACAGGATGAACGACCAGATCATCGCGAACATCACGGCTTCGGCCATGGGCACGAACAGGAAGCGGGCGACGCCGGAGAGGAAGAACATCGGCACGAACACGATGCAGATACATAGCAGCGAGACGAAGGCCGGCGTCACGATCTGATTGGCGCCGTCGAGGATCGACTGCTCGACCGGCTTGCCCTGCTCCAGATGGTAGTTGATGTTCTCGATGGTCACGGTGGCATCGTCGACGAGGATGCCGACCGCGAGCGCAWGGCCGCCGAGCGTCATGATGTTGAGCGTCTCGCCGATCGCCGACAGCATGATGATGGCGCCGAGCACCGAGAGCGGGATCGAGACCGCGATGATGACCGTGGAGCGCCAGCTGCCGAGGAACAGCAGGATCATGACGCTGGTCAGCAGCGCCGCGATCACGCCTTCGATCGCGACGCCTTGAATCGCACCGCGGACGAACACCGACTGGTCGCCGATGAAGCCGATCTTCAGCGCGTCCGGCAGCTGGTCCTTGACGTCGATCACCTTCTGCTTGATGCCGGCGATGATATCGAGCGTCGAGGTCGCGCCCGCCTTCAGCACCATCATCAGCACCGAGCGGTTGCCGTCGACGTGGACGATGTTGGTCTGCGGCGGATTGCCGTCACGCACGGTCGCGACGTCGCGCACATAGACCATCGCGCCGTTGACGGTCCTGATCGGCAGATTGCCGAGCTCGTCGATCTTCAGCGGCGAGTTGTTGAGCTGGATGTTGTATTCGAACTGGCCGATCTTCTGGGTGCCGACCGGCGTGATCAGGTTTTGGGCTGCGAGCGCGTTGGCGACGTCCTGGCCCGACAGGCCACGGGCCTGGAGCGCGGTAGGATCGAGGTCGATCTGGATTTGGCGCTGCTTGCCACCGAACGGATACGGGATCGCCGCGCCGGGCACCGTGACCAGCGGGGTGCGCAGATTATTGATGCCGATATCGGCGAGGTTCTGCTCGGTCAGGCCATCGCCCGACAGCGCCACCTGGATGATCGGCACGGTCGAGGCGGAGTAGTTCAGGATCAGGGGCGGCGTTGCGCCCGGCGGCATCTGCTTCAGCAGCGTCTGCGAGATCGCGGTGACCTGCGCGTTGGCGGTGCGGATGTCGACGTTCGGCTGGAAGAAGATCTTGATGATGCCAAAGCCGTTATAGGAGTTAGCTGTAATATGCTCGATGTCGTTGACGGTCGTCGTCAGCGCGCGCTGGAACGGCGTGGTGATGCGGCCGGACATCTGGTCCGGCGGCAGGCCGGTGTACTGCCAGACCACGCCGATCACGGGGATGCGGATGTCCGGGAAGATGTCGGTCGGCGTCCGCAGGGCCGCGAGCGGCCCGATGATCAGGAGCAGAAGCGCGAGCACGACAAACGTGTAGGGTCGGCTCAGGGCAATACGGACCAGAGCAATCATTGGTCAGGCAATTCCAAATCGGGGACAGGGAACACGCCCCACGGGTTCCTAGGGCTGATTTACCCGAACACCGTGGAAATGGCCAACGACAGCGCCGCCCCGTCCGGTCACTTCCCTGCTATCGCACTGCGAAATCGCATTCCAGATATGCAGCCTGCGGCCGGAAGATTACGAAAGCGGCTCACCCCCACGTAAAAAAGCGGCGCCCGCAGGCGCCGCCTTCAGAACTGCGAGCGTGTCCCGGCTTAGGCCGCGCGGACGTTGGTCAGGAACTTGCTGACCTCGGTCTTGAGGCGGCTCGAGTCGTTGGACAGCATCTGCGCTGCCGACAGCACCTGCGAGGAGGCCGTGCCGGTCTCGGTCGCGCCGCGCTGCACGTCGGTGATGTTGGAGGAGACCTGCTGGGTGCCCTGCGCCGCCTGCTGCACGTTGCGGGCGATCTCCTGGGTCGCTGCGCCCTGCTCTTCCACCGCAGCCGCAATCGCCGAGGAGATTTCGGAGAGACGCTCGATGGTCGAGGAGATCTCCTTGATGGCGCCGACCGAGTCGTTGGTCGCCGCCTGGATGCCGGAGATCTGCTGGCCGATCTCGCCGGTCGCCTTGGCGGTCTGCTCGGCSAGCGCCTTSACCTCGGAGGCGACSACCGCGAAGCCGCGGCCGGCTTCACCGGCACGCGCCGCCTCGATGGTGGCGTTSAGCGCCARSAGGTTGGTCTGGCCCGCGATGGTGTTGATCAGCTCGACGACGTCGCCGATGCGAGAAGCCGCCTTGGACAGCTCGCTGACGCGCTCGGTGGTGGCACGGGCCTGGCCGACGGCGTCGCCCGCCATCCGCGCTGATTCCTGCACCTGACGGCTGATCTCGCCGACCGACGAGGCCATCTCCTCGGTGGCCGAGGCCACCGACTGCACGTTGGTCGAGGCTTCCTCCGAGGCCGCGGCGACCGTAGTCGCCATCCGCTGGGAGCGGTCGGCAGTCGAAGTCAGCGTCGAGGCGGAGGCCTCGAGCTGGGTCGAGGCCGACGACACGGTCTGGACGATCTCGCCGATCATCGTTTCGAAATCGCGGGTGATGCCGTCGACGCGGCGGCCGCGCTCGATCTTGGCTTCGGCATCGGCGGCGGCGGCCTCGTCGGCGGCTTTCTTGGCGATCAAGGCTTCCTTGAAGATCTGGAGCACGTCGGCCATGGCGCCGATCTCGGTCTTCTCGCCGCGATGCGGGACTTCGGCGGAGAGGTCGCCCTTGCCGAGCGCCTGCATCGGTTGGATGATCGAGTTGATGCCGGCGGAGACGTCCTGGACCAGGTAGAAGCTGACGCCGATGCCGATGATCACGGCGGCGCCGAGGATGATCGAGACCAGCATGAAGGCATAGAAATAGCTGTCGGCGGCATCCTGGGCAGCCTGGTCGCCGCCCTTGGTGTTGAGATCGATGTCCTTCATCAGGACCTCATCCGACGCAAGGCCGATCTTGTTGACCGTCTTGGTGTTCAGCTCCTGGGCGTCATGCGGGACCTTGCCGGCCTCCTTGCGCGACAGCGCCATGACGTCTTCGGTGCCCTTCTTGTAATCGTCCCAGAGCTTGGCCCATTCGTTGTACAGCCGGCGCTCCTCGGGTGAGGTGATCATCGGCTCGTAGGCCTTGCGGGACTTGGCGAGCGCCTCGATGACGGTGCCGGCCGTCTTTTCGTTGGCGAGCTTCTCCTCGAGGGTCTCGGACAGCATGTGCTGGCGAACGACGTTGCGGTAGGTGATGACGCTAGCGCGGAGTTCGCCGAGCACCCGGACGCTGGGCAGCCAGCTCGTGGTGATGTCGGTGGTGTTGGCGTTCATCGACCGCATCTTCGTGACGGCGAGCAGGCCCATGCCGGTCATCGCGACCAGCAGGAACGCCACGACACTGATGATCTTGGCGCGAATGGAAATGGTGGCGAACATAATCGGGTCTCGTTGTGCTGGCGCGGGCGCGCGTCCGGGAGGTCTTAACAATCAACCAAAAGGAGCGACGCCGACATCAGACAACAGAGCGACTGAGCGACTGAGCAGATGTTAACTACGACTCCGTTCGAGTACGGAGCCTGAAAGAGATGAACAGGCAGCTAAGAACGCCCTGCGCTCAGCGCATGAGCCCAAGCGCGTCCGCGAAGAATTCCGGCCCGCCGAAATTTCCGGACTTCAGCGCGAGCAACATATCGCCTGCTTCAGCGCCGACGGCGCGCAGCACCGGGACGCCCGCAGCGATCTCAGCGCCGACCAGAAAGCCGGGAATCCCGAGGCGATCGACGACGGCGCCGGAGGTCTCGCCGCCAGCCACGACCAGCCGCCGGACGCCTGATTTCACTAGGCTTTCCGCAATGTCGGCCATCGCCTGCTCGATCGCGTGACCGGCTGCGTTGCGGCCGTGACGCGCCTGAAGCGCTGTGACCTGATCTGGCGTCGAGCTCGATGCGATCAGCACCGGACCTTCTGCCAATCGCGGCCTCGCCCAGTCCAGCGCGCGCTGCGCTTCGCCGTCTCCCGTAAGAATACGGTCCGGGTCGAGACGAAGCACCGGCATGACCTTTTCCGCGCTCGCGATCTGCTTGAGCGTCGCCTGCGAGCAGCTTCCGGCAAGGCACGCCGCCGGTCCACCGACGGCAGCACCGGTCTCTCCGCTCGACGCGGCCGATTTGACCTTGCCGGTCGAGACTAGCGCACGGGCAAGGCCAAGGCCGATGCCGGAGGCACCGACCGACAGCCGGTGCTGGGCCGCGACGAGGCCGATGGTCTCGAGGTCGTGGTCGAACACGGCGTCGATAATGGCGGCGCCGATGCCCTTGCCGGATAATTCGGCAAGCCGGGCCCGCACGGCCTCCGCGCCGCGGGTGACGGTGGCGAGATCGACGAGGCCCACTTGCGTCTTGCTCTGGCGCGCCAGCACCCGCACCAGGTTGGAATCGTGCATCGGGTTGAGCGGATGGTCCTTGAGCGGGCTCTCGTTCAGCGGCACGGCGCCGACGAACAGATTGCCCTGGTAGACCGTGCGACCGGTCTCCGGGAAGGCCGGCGTCACCAGCACGACGGCCTCGCCGTTATCGGCGCGCAGCGCGTCCATCACCGGGCCGATATTGCCCGCATCGGTGGAATCGAAGGTCGAGCAGATCTTGAACAGCACATGGCGCGCCCCGCGGCCGCGCAGCCATTTCTCTGCCGCGCGCGAGCGCGACACGGCAAGGCCTGCCTCGATCGAGCGGCTCTTCAGCGACACCACGACGGCGTCGACCTCGGGCAGCGTGAGATCGTCCGCGGGCACGCCGATGGTCTGCACGGTACGCAGGCCCGCGCGCGTCAGCGTATTGGCGAGATCGGAGGCGCCGGTGTAGTCGTCGGCGATGCAACCCAGTGCGAGCGTCACGGCTTCACTCCCGCATAAGGCTTGAACCAGGCGAGGCCATCGGTGGTCTTGCCGCGCGGATTGTATTCGCAGCCGACGAAGCCGGTATAGCCGAGCCGGTCGAGTTCAGTGAACAGGAACGGATAGTTCAGCTCCTCGCCGTCGGGCTCGTTGCGCGAGGGAACGCTGGCGATCTGGATGTGCCCGATGATCGGCATCATCTCGCGCAGGCGCATGGTAACGTCGCCGTGGATGATCTGGCAGTGATAGATGTCGAACTGGAGCTTCAGGTTCGCCAGTCTCAGCTCCTGGATCAGGTCGCGCGCGAAGCCGAAATCGTTGAGGAAGTAGCCGGGCACATTGCGCGCATTGATCGGCTCGAGCACGATGTCGATGCCGTGCGGAGTAAAGAACTCCGCAGCCCACGCCACCGATTTGTAGAACGCCTCGATCGCGACGCGCTCGCCGCGGTTGGCAATGCCGGCCATCAAGTGCAGCCGCTTGACGCCGGTCGCCTTGGCGTAAGGCAACGCGGTCTCCAGGCTCGCCTTGAGATCGGCGAACCGCGCCGGCAGCGCCGCAAAGCCCTTCTCACCGGCGTTCCAGTCGCCCGGCGGCAGGTTGAACAGCGCCTGCGTCAAACCGTTGCGCTTGAGCCGCTCGCCAACCACTTCGGCCGGATGCTCGTAGGGAAAGAGGAATTCGACCGCGGTGAAGCCCGCTTGCGCGGCGGCGTCGAAACGGTCGAGGAACGGCACCTCGGTGAACATCATCGAGAGGTTGGCGGCAAAACGGGGCATTGGAATCCTCTTGGCTCTACTTGTCGCCGGGAAGTTTTACGCCGGTGACCTGCGCGTACATGCGCGCCACCGAGGCGTCGTCATCGCGGCCCATGCCGGCAGCGGATGTCATCAGGAACATCTGGAGAGCGGCGGCCGAGACCGGCACCGGGAAGCGGGCGCTGCGCGCCATGTCCTGGATGATGCCGAGGTCCTTGACGAAGATCTCGACCGCGCTGCGCGGCGTGTAATCGCCGTCGAGCACGTGCGGCATGCGGTTCTCGAACATCCAGGAATTGCCGGCGGAGGCCGTGATCACCTCATAGACCTTGCGGATGTCGAGGCCCTGCTTGGCGGCGAACGCCATCGCTTCGCTGGCGGCGGCGATATGCACACCGGCGAGCAACTGGTTGATCATCTTGAAGGCGGCGCCCTGCCCTGCGGCATCGCCGAGCTCGTAGAGTTTTGCCGCCATGGCATCGAGCGCCGGCCGTGCCTTCGCAAAGGCAGCGGGACTGCCGGAGGCAAGGATCGTCAGCTCGCCTTGGGCCGCGCGCTGCGCGCCGCCGGAGATCGGCGCATCCAGATAGTGACGGCCGGTCGCCTCCAACTGCTTTGCGAGGCGACGGGCCACATCCGGGTCCATGGTGGCGGAGGACAGGAAGACGCTGTCCTTCGGCAGGGTCTCGGCGGCGCCATCCTTGCCGAACAGGATGGTCTCGGTCTGCGCGGCATTGACGACGACGCTGACGACGATGTCGGCGCCCTTGGCCGCTTCCGCCGGCGTGCTGGCGCCTGTGCCGCCGTCCTTCACGAAGCGCGCCACGGCGTCAGCCGAGACGTCGCAGCCGGTCACCGCATGACCGGCGCGCTTCAGCGAGGTCGCCATGCCGAACCCCATCGAGCCGAGCCCGATGACCGCGATACGCTGATTTTGTGTCGTGGAGGCGGACATGCAACTGACCCTTGCGAACGTTTCCTGGACGGCCGCCCTTTGCGGCGGCTCACTGATCCGAATAACACGGCTTGGCCGCGCTGCCAAAGCGTGAGACAAGCGGGCATGACGGCTATGAGCAACGAGACCCGGCTGCGTGAGGATATCTGCCGCTTCGGACGGTCCTTGTTCGAGCGCGGGCTGACGCCGGGCTCTTCCGGCAATATCAGCGTCAAGATGCACGACGGGGGTTGGCTCGTCACCCCCACCAACGCCTCGCTCGGCTTCCTCGACCCGGCGCGACTGTCGCGGCTGGACGCACGGGGGCGCCTCCTCTCGGGCGATGCGCCGACCAAGGAAGTTCCGCTGCACACCGCGCTCTACGACACGCGCGAAAGCGCGCGGGCGATCGTGCATCTGCACTCCACCCATTCGGTCGCGCTCTCGATGCTGCCCGAGATCGACCCGCGCGCCGCGCTGCCGCCGATGACGGCTTATTATCTGATGAAATGCGGCGCCACTGCGCTTGTGCCCTATTACCGCCCCGGCGATCCCGCGGTTGCGGATGCGATCAAGGGACTGGCGGGCAAATATTCATCCGTGCTGCTCGCCAATCACGGCCCGGTGGTCGCCGGCGACACGCTTGAAGCCGCGGTGTTCGCGACGGAGGAGCTGGAGGAGACGGCGAAGCTGTACCTGCTGCTGCGCGGGATGAACCCGCGGTATTTGTCGCCGGAGCAGGTGAAGGATCTGGTGAAGGTGTTCGGGGTGACGCTGCCGGAGCATGGGCACGAGCATTAGCGCCACCGTCTCGTGACGAGCGCGATGGCGCGGCCTCACTCACCGCTGTCATTCCCCGCGAAGGCGGGGAATCCAGTACGCCGCGGCTTCTCCGTAGCCAATTAATGTCTCTGGAATACTGGATCGCCCGCCTTCGCGGGCGATGACACCGATCGTGTAGAACCCGCGTGCACAGCAGCTTGTGACTACAGCCCCAGATACGCCTTCCGTACGTCCGGGTTCCCCCTGATCTCGGCTGCCGGGCCCTGCATCAGCACGCGGCCGGTTTGCAGGATGTAGGCGCGGTCGGCAATTTCGAGGCACTCGGCCATGCGCTGCTCGACGATCAGCACGGTCATGCCGGCGTCGCGGATGCGCAGTACCGCCTGGAAGATTTCGTCGACCAGCTTCGGCATGATGCCTTGCGAGGGCTCGTCCAGCATCAGCAGCCGCGGGCGCGTCATCAACGCGCGGCCGATCGCGAGCATCTGCTGCTCACCGCCGGACAGCGTCTCGGCGCGCTGCTCCAAACGTTCCTGGAGACGCGGGAACAGCGTGAACACGAGATTGAGCGGCCCCTCGCGGTCGGCGTCGCCGCGGTACAGATAACTGCCGAGGCGCAGATTGTCGCGCACCGACAGGCGCGGGAACAGGCGGCGGTTCTCCGGCACATAGGCGATGCCGGTGGCGGTGATGTGATGCTGCGCCATGCCGTCGAGACGCTTGCCGTCGAACGTCACCGTGCCCGAGCGCGGACGCTCGGCGCCGGCGATGGATTTGAGCAGCGTCGACTTGCCCGCGCCGTTGGCGCCAGCGACGCAGACGATCTCGCCCTTCTGGACCTCGATCGAGACCGCCGAGATCGCGACCAGACCCTGATAGGCGGTCGTGACTTCATGCACCGACAGCATGACGATCTCCCAGATATGCGCTGATCACCTTGGGATCGCGGACGACGTCGGAAGGCTTACCCTCGACCAGCACCTTGCCGAGGTCGAGCACGATGGCGCGGTCGACCAGTGGCATCACGATCTCCATGACATGCTCGACCATCAACACGGTGATGCCGGCATCGCGCACCTTGCGCACCAGCGCGACGCCGGTCTGCGCCTCGGTCGGCGTCAGGCCGGTCAGGACTTCATCCAGCAGCAGCAGCTTTGGTTCGGTCGCCAGCGCACGGGCAACTTCGAGGCGGCGTTTCTCGGCCGGCACGAGGTCGCTCGCGAGCACGTCGGCGCGCGCGGCAAGGCCGGTGAATTCGAGCACCTCATGCGCCTTGCGGCGTGCCTCGCGCATCACGGTGTTGCGCACGAGAGCACCGACAATGACGTTGTCGATAACAGTCATGGTCTCAAAGCTCTTGACCACCTGGAAGGTGCGCCCGACGCCACGCTGGCAGCGCTCGGCCGCCGGCATGTTCGTGACATCCTCGCCGTCGAACCAGATCGACCCTTGCGTCGGCGGCAAGACGCCGGCGATGAGATTGAACAGCGTCGACTTGCCGGCACCGTTCGGCCCGATCAGACCGACGATCTCGCCGCGGCCGACCGAGATCGAGACATCGCTGTTGGCGACGAGGCCGCCGAACCGCTGCCAGACGCCGCGGGTTTCAAGGAGCGCAGTCATCGCGTGGCTCCTCTTGCTTTCGAACGGGAGAACAGGCTCACCAAGCCGCGCGGCAGGGCCAGCGAGATCGCGACGATCAGGGCGCCGTAGACGATGAGGTCAACGCCACGGCCTGAGCCACCGATATAAGAGCGCGTCAGCTCCGTCATCGGGATCAGGATGGCAGCCCCAAGCACAGGCCCCCAGAGGGTGCCGATGCCGCCGAGCACGGCCGGCAGCGCCATCAGCAGCGAGAACTGGAAGCCCATCACGCTTTCGGGGTCGATATAGGCGAGAAACTGCGCATAGAAGGCACCGCCGATGGCGACGAGGAAGGCGGAGACCGCGGCCGCGCCCATCTTGGAGTTGAACACGACGACGCCGAGGCTCTCGGCCGCTTCCGGATTGTCCTTCACCGCGCGCCACCAAAAGCCCCATTTGGAGTCCTCCAGCCACCAGGTGACGAACCAGGCGAGGCTGCACAGCACCAGCGCGAAATAGAAGTACGGCAGCTTGCTGCGCATGAACTGGAATTTCAGCCAGCTGTCGCCGCGCACGGGAACGGTGATTCCCATCGCAGCCCCCGCCCATTCCCAGTTCTGGAACAAGAGCAGTCCGATTTCGGCGATGACGATGGTCGCGATTACGAAGTAATGGCCGCGCAGGCGGAAGAAGGGATAGCCGAGCCCCATTGCGATGATCGCCGCAATCACGCCGCCGGCGAGCATGCCGAACCAGGGCAGCACGCCGAACTTGGTGAACAGCAGCTCGGTGGTGTACGCGCCGATGCCGAAATAGAGCGCGTGCCCCAGCGAGATCTGCCCGCAATAGCCGGACAGGATGTTCCAGCTCTGCGACAGCGCCGCATACATCAGGGTCAGGATCAGGATGTTCTGGACGTAAACATCCTTGATCAACAGCGGAGCCAGCGCTGCGAGCCCGGCCAGCACTGCGGCGATGATGAGGTCGCGGCGGCGCCGCGCTGCAAAAGCCTTGTCCATCACATCGACCCGAACAGGCCGCGCGGCCGGATGAAGACGACGAGGAGATAGACGGCATAGATGCCGACGGACTTCAGCGATGGCGGCAACACCAGCGCGGTCACCGCTTCGACCAGGCCGACAATGATGCCGCCGGCGAAGGCGCCGAACACGCTGCCGAAGCCGCCGAGCGCCACGGTGACGTAGGCGATCAGCGCGAACGACGCGCCGACATCGGGATAGATGTAGAAGAACACCGCCATGATCGCACCGGCGAGACCGACCAGCGCGGCGCCGAGGCCCCAGCCGAACGCGAACACGCGGTTCTTGTCGATGCCGACGAGCGCGACGGCGCCGGGATCCTCGCGGGTGGCTTCCAGCGCGCGGCCGAAGTCGGTGCGGTGGATGAAGAGGTAGAGCCCGGCGAAGGCCGCGATCGAGACCAGCGCACCGATGAGCTGCGGCTCGGGCAGGAAGATGCCGGCGACCGAGATGGTTTTACCGCCGAGCCAGGACTGTGGAATGCTGCGATAGTCCGGCGTGAAGAAGTACTGCGCGAGGCCGCGCATCACGATCGCAAGGCCGAAAGTCGTGAAGATCTGCACCATGCCGGCATTGGCCTTGGCCCGCATGGCGAAGCGTACAAGGAGTAGATAGACCACCGCTCCGAACACGAACATCGCCGCTGCGACCAATGGGGCCGACAGCAGGGGATCGATCGCGAAGAACGCGAACAGAAAGAAGGACAGGTACATCGCGAGCATCAGGAATTCGCCATGGGCGAAGTTCGTGACGTCCATCAGGCCGAAAATCAGCGCGAGGCCGACCGCGATCAGTCCGTAGAGCAGGCCCATCAGAAGGCCGCTCGCGAGACTCTGGATAATGGCTTGAGCTGTCAAAAGTCGTCCCCCGAAATAGATCCTCATCCTGAGGAGCGCGCACCAGCGCGCGTCTCGAAGGATGGCCAAGCCCTCGCCCTTCGAGACGCGGGCTTCGCCCGCTCCTCAGGATGAGGGCGGGAGCTACGCCCGAGCTCCCGCTTCCCAATCTTACTTCATCGGCCAGGTCGCTTCGGCGATCGCGGCCTGCGGCGGGAAGATGGTGACGAACTTGCCGCCGATATATTGCAGCAGCACCGGGTCGGCGTCGTTGTTCTGGCCGGCCTCGTCGAACTTGACGCGCTTCCAGGGCATGATGGTCTGCTCACCCGGGATGTCGGTCGCAGCCAGTGCATCCCGGATCTTCTCGCCGTCGGCCGACTTGGCGCGGTTGACGGCGTCGGCCAGGATGATCAGGCCCATGAACTGGCGCGAGGTCAGGTCGTTGAAGTCCTTGCCCGAGCGCGCCTTGAACATCTCGTTGATCTTGCCGACCATGGGGCGCTTCTGCGCGAGATCGAGCGAGAAGGTGCCACGGGAGATCACACCCTCGAGCTTGTCGCCGACGGCATCATAGAGCGCCTTCTCCGAGAAGCCGGCGTCCTGCGCCACGATCGCGTTCGGCTTGTAGCCGAGCTCGCCCATGGTCTTGACCAGCAGGATGCCGTCGGTGGTGTAGCTCGAGGGCATCAGCACGTCGGCATTGGCGCTCTTGAGCTGCTGCACTTCGGCCGACAGCGACGGCGAATTGGCGCGATACTTGATGTCGGAGACGATCTTGTAGCCGCGCTCGCCGGCGATCTTGGCCTGGGCGTTCCCGGAATCGGTGCCGAAGATGGTGTCCTCGTGGAACAGCGACAGCGTCTCGATCTTGGTGCCCTTCTTCTTCAAGGCGTCGAAGAAGTCGAACATCGCAGCCGAGTACATCTCGTCATGCGGGGCGGCGCGGAAGTAATATTTGAGGCCGCGGCGATGCAGGCTCGGCGAAGAGTTGTCGGCCGAGACGAACGGGATCTGGTAGCGTTCGCAGATCTGGCTGACGGTGACGGCGACCGCGCTTTGATAAGTGCCGATGATCGCGGAGACCTTCTCCTGCGTGATCAGGCGCTCGGCTTCGGCGCGGCCCTTTTGCGGATCGGCCTGGTGGTCGGCGAACACGAGGCGGACTTTTGCGCCGCCGAGGCCCGGCAGACCTTCGCCCTTGGCCAGCGGCAGATCGAAATCGGTGTCCTTGTTGATGACCTCGAGCGCGGTCTCATAGGCCTTCTGCGCGTCGACGCCCTGCTGTGCGCTGCCGCCGGAGAACGGATAGATCACGCCGATCACGACCTCGGAGGTCTGGGCGCGTGCAGCGAGCGGCACCAGCGCGGCAGTGGCGGTGGCACCAAGCAGCACGTCGCGGCGAGAGATCGTCATGGCAAAGTCCCCTGTTACTAAATTTCGACTGATCGAATGGAGCGATTGATGGATGCGGTAAAGCCCGAAGAAGCAGCAAACGCTGCCTACTAAATCACGGCCATGTTCCGGTTCTTCAGATCCGTCACCAGCATCAGGCCGGGCGAATGCGTGATCGCGAACGGCAGCCTGGCGGCGTTGATCACCGATTGCGGCGTCACGCCGCAGGCCCAGAACACCGGGATCTCGTCGTCGGCGACGGGCACGGGATCGCCGTAATCCGGCTTGGCGAGATCCTTGATGCCGATCAGGTGCGGATGGCCGAGATGCACGGGTGCACCGTGCACGGCGGGATAACGCGAGGTGATCTGCACCGCGCGGATCGCATCGGCCGGCTTGAACGGACGCATCGACACCACCATGGGACCGGCGAACGGACCGGCCTCGCCGCAGGCGATGTTGGTGCGGTACATCGGCACGCGCACGTTCTGCTCGATGTGGCGGATCGGCATGCCCTCGTCGAGCAACGCCTCTTCGAACGAGAACGAGCAGCCGAGCACGAATGTCACGAGATCGTCGCGCCAATGCTTGGTCACGTCGGTCGGCTCGTCGACCACCTCGCCGTCGCGCCAGATGCGATAGCGCGGCACGTCGGTGCGGATGTCGAGATCGGCGCCGAGCGCGGGGATGTGCGGACTGCCGACGTCGGACATGCCGATGATCGGGCATGGTTTCGGATTGAGTTGGCAGAAGCGGTGAAAGGCGCTGGCATATTCGGCCGGCAGGATCGCCAGATTGCCCTGGACGAAGCCGGGAGCGACGCCGGCGGTAGATCCGACCTGGCCGCCGCGATAGGCGAGCCGCGCCTGGCGGCTCGGGAACGTGTCGGGCGTTTCAGTTTGCTGCGCTGCCACCAAAACAGTCATTTGATCGACCTGCCTATAAACTCGACAAAGACAGCCAACACCAAGCATGCTATAAAGTCTAATCTTCCTTTCTAATCGATCTTGATAAATTAGATTTATCGATCGGGAAAATCCTTCTCATGCTGGACTTCAGGTCGATCGAAACCTTCCTTTGGGTTGTGAAGCTCGGCAGCTTTCGCGGCGCCGCAGCACGGCTCAATACGACCCAGCCGGCGATCTCCCAGCGCATCGCCCAGCTCGAGCGCGAGATGGGCGTAAAGCTCCTCAACCGCGATCATCGCGTTGCTTCGCCGACGCCGAGCGGCCGGCAGATGATGGTCTACGCGGAGAAGCTGATCGGCCTGAGGGCGGCGATGATCGCCGAGATCGGCGATCGCTCCGCAATGCGCGGCGTGATGCGTCTCGGCGTCGCCGAGACCATCGTGCACACTTGGCTGCCGCGGCTCGTCAAGAGCATGAACGAAGTCTATCCGAACCTGTCGCTGGAGATCGAGGTCGACATCACGCCGAACCTCACTGCGCGCCTGCTCGCGCAGGAGATCGAGCTTGCCTTCGTGGTGGGGCCGCTGTCGGCCTCCGGCGTCCACAATCGCGTGCTCGCGGATTATCCGATCGGCTTTCTCGCAAGCCCCTCGCTCGGACTCGGCGACGGCCCGGTGACGCGCGCCGACCTCGCGCGGTTTCCGATCATCACCTTCCCGCGCAAGACCAGGCCTTACGAGGTCGTGCGCGAAGTCTTCGACCGGCCGGAGCTGCCGCCGATCCGGCTGCATGCGTCCGCATCGCTGGCGACGGTCATCCACATGGCGGTCGAAGGGCTCGGCATCGCCGTGATCCCCGATGCCATCGTCGAGAACGAGCTCGCCGACGGGCGGTTACAGCTGCTCGAAACCGATCTCGCCATAGCGCCGCTGACATTCACAGCGAGCTGGCTCGCCTCGCCTGACGTCGTCGCGGTGGAGCGCGTCGCCGAGCTCGCACGGCAGATTGCGCAGAGCAGCCTCGCGGTTGACGAGTCCGCGCCGGCGCGTCATTGAAAAAGGCGCCGGACAACCGAGAGACCGACCGCATGAGCCGAGCCGCCACCAATCTGCAGATCGATTCCGCCCGCCTCTGGGGCTCCATCCATGAGACCGCCCAGTTTGGCGGGACGGCCAAGGGCGGCGTACGGCGGCTGACGCTGAGCAGCGAAGACAAGCAGGTGCGCGACTGGTTCCGCAAGGCTTGCGAGGACGCCGGCCTCGATGTGCACACCGATGCGCTCGGCTCACAGTTCGGCCTGCGCAAGGGCCGCGACATGTCGAAGCTGCCCGTCGGCATCGGCTCGCATCTCGACACCCAGCCGACCGGTGGCAAGTATGACGGCATTCTGGGGACGCTCGGCGCGCTGGAGGTGATCCGCACGCTGAACGATGCAGGCATCGAAACCGAAGCGCCGATCTGCGTCGTCAACTGGACCAACGAGGAAGGCTCGCGCTTCGCACCGGCGATGATGGCCTCCGCCGCTTACGTCGGCGATTTCACTACCGATGACATCCTGTCGCGCAAGGATATCGACGGCACGACCGTCAGCCAGGCGCTCGACAGCATCGGCTATCGCGGCGACAAGCCGGTCGGCTTCCAGAAGCTCGGCTGCTTCGTCGAGCTGCACATCGAGCAGGGTCCGATCCTCGAGGCCGAGGGAAAGACCATCGGCGTGGTCGATTCCGGCCAGGGCGTGCTCTGGTATGACGGCAAGATTTCCGGCTTCGAGAGCCATGCCGGATCGACGCCGATGCCGCTGCGGCGCGATGCGCTCGCGACGCTCTCGGAAATCGTGCTGGCGATGGAGGCCATTGCGAAGAAGCATGGGCCCAAGGCAGTCGGCACCATCGGCGAGGCCGTGATCGCAAACCCATCGCGCAACGTCATTCCCGGCGAGATCGCCTTCACCATGGATTGCCGCAGCGCGGATGGCGCCATCATGGACGCGCTCGATCGCGATTTGCGCGCCGCCATTGCCGAGATCGCCACGCGCCGCAAGGTCGAGGTCAAGATCGACCTGGTCTGGCGCAAGCCGCCGACGCATTTCGATCCCAAGCTGATCGCGGCGGTCGAGAACGCGGCGAAGACGCTCGGCTATTCCTCCCGTCGCATCACCTCCGGCGCCGGCCACGATGCCTGCAACCTCAACACCGTCATGCCGGCGGCGATGGTGTTCGTGCCCTGCAAGGACGGTATCAGCCACAACGAGCTGGAAGACGCCACGCAGCCCGACTGCGCCGCGGGCACCAACGTGCTGATGCATACCGTGCTGGCGATCGCCGGCGTCGCGTCCTGATCGGAGAGAGCCATGCGCGGAGTTTTCGTCGACGCCAACGAAGCCCTCGCCGTGATCATGGAGCGGCTGGAGATATCAGGCGACCCCAAGGTGCGGATCCACAGGGATCCCGACATCAAGCCGGAGCAATATCCTGAAGTCCTCGATGGTGCGGAGATCGCCATCGTCGACCACACGGCGCTGCCGACCGAGGTCGCGAAGAAATGCGCGGGGCTGAAGCACGTCGTGTTCCTCGGCACCGGCGCGCGCAGCTACATGAATCCGGAAGAACTCGCCGAGCTCGGCATCTCCGTGCACCTGATCAAGGGGTATGGCGACACGGCAGTCGCGGAGTCCGCGATCGCCCTGATGTGGGCCTCCGCCCGCGTCATCGCGATGATGGACCGCGAGATGCGCGTCGGCAATTGGCTGCGCGAGGACGGCATGCAGCTGACCGGCAAGACGCTCGGCCTGATCGGCTTCGGCGGCATCGCCGCGGAAGTCGCACGCATTGCGGTCGGCTCGGGCATGAAGGTGATCGCCTGGAACCGGTCGCCAAAGAGCCATCCGGGCGTCGAGTTCACCGATCTCGACACGCTGCTGGCGAGAAGCGACGTCGTGTCGCTGCATCTGCTGCTCAACGACGAGACGCGCGGCATGATCACGCGCGAGAAGATTTCTGCGATGAAGCCCGGTGTCATCCTGATCAACACCGCGCGTGCCGCGGTCGTCGACGAGCAGGCGATGATCGACGCGCTGAAGTCCGGCCACATCCGCCATGCCGGCCTCGACGTCTTCAACATCGAGCCCCTGCCCGGCGACCATCCGTTGACAAAACTGCCGAACGTGACGCTGTCGGCGCATTCGGCCTTCCGCACGCCGGAAGCGAGCGAGAACCTGATTGAAGCGGCATGGGTCCATTGCCGCCGGATCGTGAAAGGATAAGAGCGACAACAATGGCCGACTATCGCACCATCAAGGCACTGCCGCTCACCAACGTCGTCCGTGCCATCGTCAAGGCGGGCGGGTCTACGGACCGCGAAGCCGAGCTCGTGGCCACCAACCTCGTCGAGGCCAATCTTAGAGGACATGACTCGCACGGCGTCGGCATGATCCCGCGCTATGTCCAGAGCGTCACCACGGGCGGCCTCGCCGTGAACGCGCACGTCAAGATCGTGCTCGACACCGGTCCGCTTCTCACCCTTGACGGCCTCACCGGCTATGGCCAGGTGATCGGCCATGAAGCGATGGAGCTGGCGGCAGAGCGCGCCAAGCGCAACGGCGTGTGTCTCGTCGGCCTCTCCAACTCGCACCACATCGGCCGCATCGGCCATTGGGCCGAGCAGTGCATCGACCACGGGCTGGTCTCGATCCACTTCGTCAACGTGATCTCGCGCCCGATCGTGGCGCCGTGGGGCGGCAGCGATGCGCGCCACGGCACCAACCCGTTCTGCGTCGGCATCCCGCGCAGGGGCAAGGACCCGATCGTGCTCGACTTCGCCACCAGCAGGATCGCGCAGGGCAAGACCCGGGTCGCCCACAACAAGGGCGTCGAGCTCGAGCCCGGCACCATTATCGACAACGAAGGCAAGCCCACCGTCAATCCGCGCTACACCGTGATCCCGCCGCACGGCGCCATCCTGCCATTCGGCGAGCACAAGGGCTCGGGGCTCGCACTGGTGTGCGAAATCCTCGGCGGCGCGCTGTCCGGCGGGCAGGTGGTCAAGGGCCCGTCCGACGGTAAGTACAACGTCCTCAACGGCATGCTCTCGATCATCATCGATCCGGGCAAGCTCGGCACCGGCGAAAACCTCGCGAGCGAGGTCGAGAGTTTTGTTGCCTGGCACACCGGCTCGCCGCCCGCTCCCGGCGTCGACAAGGTGAAGATCGCCGGCGATCCCGAGCGCGAGACCAGGAAGAAGCGTCTGGCCGAAGGCATTCCGGTCGACCCGACCACCTGGCAGGAAATCCTGGAGGCCGGGACGAAGTTCGGGCTGGATCAGGCGGCGATCGAGAAGATCGCGGGCTAGTCGGGAACGAAGCGCATCGCTGAGAATAGCCCGGCCAAGTGCACTATCGCGCAACGAGGTCTGGACTAAAGCGAAGCATCACCGCACTCGTGGAACGGATTTGAACCGGCCCGCGTCGTCTCGCGACAACGCGGATATCCCGGTCCACATCCGCCCTCGAGGTTCACATGTTCTCCCGTCTTGCAAAGCTCATGTCCGGCTCGAGCGAGCCGTTACCCGAAACCGACTTCTACCGGTACCGGCTCGCGATCTATGAAAGCGAGCTGGGCGAGCCCGAGCACAGCTTCACCGACAGCGCGGAGCGCCGCATCGACATCCACGCCTTTGGCCGCGATTTCGTGCCGGTGTGCGAAGAGGGATCTGACGAAGGTTATGTGCTTCTGACCAACGGCATGAGCGAACAGCGAATGCCGGGGGTGCATGGCGACGCAAAGCCACGTGCCGAGCTGATGTGGTATGTCCGGGAGCCGACAGAGGAGGTTTGCGCCAATCTGCGCTGRCTCGCCAATCTGCCGTTCATCGACACGACCTGGTTCGGTTTTGGTCATCGCGTCGCGCTGCCGTGTCCGCCGGTTGCAGGAACGGACTTCCAGACGTTCCTGTTTCTCACACCGATCATCGGCCCCGATAAGCAGATCGCCGAGGCGCTGGAGATCGCGAGCGATCCCGTGGAGATCCTGACCGTGAACCTGATCTCGCATCAGGAACTCGGCCTCATCAAGTCCAGGGGACTCGACCCGTTTCTCGATCTGCTCGACGAGAACGATTATCCGCCGATCTTCGATCCGACGCGGAAATCGTATGTGTAGGGTGGGTTAGCCCTGCAACTTCGCGAAGCGCAGTTGCTCGGCGTAACCCACCTCTTCTGTCTCTGCGAACACGAACAGTGGTGGGTTACGCCTTCGGCTAACCCACCCTACACAGCTCGCCTCGCCTTAATCCACCATATCCGCAACCGCCTTGCCGCAGGCGGTGGTGTCGGCGTTGCCGCCGAGGTCCTTCGTCCGCAGCGTGCGTTCGGCGAGCGTGCGCTCGATCGCATCGACGATCGACTTACCGGCCTCCTTCTCGCCGAGGTGCTCGAGCATCATCGCGCCGGACCAGATCGCGCCGATCGGGTTGGCGATGCCCTGCCCCGCAATGTCAGGCGCCGAGCCGTGCACCGGCTCGAACACCGAGGGGAAATCGCCCTCGGGATTGATGTTGCCTGACGGCGCGATGCCGATGGTGCCGGTGCAGGCCGGGCCGAGATCGGAGAGGATGTCGCCGAACAGATTCGAGCCGACCACAACGTCGAACCAGTCCGGATGCAGCACGAAGTTCGCGGTCAGGATGTCGATGTGGTACTTGTCCCACTTCACGCCCGGAAACTTCTTGGCCATCGCCTCCACGCGCTCGTCCCAATAGGGCATAGTGATGGAGATGCCGTTCGACTTGGTCGCCGAGGTCAGGTGCTTCTTCGGCCGCGACTGTGCGAGCTCGAAAGCGAATTTCAGGATGCGGTCGACGCCGGTGCGAGTCATCACCGTCTGCTGCGTGACGAACTCACGGTCGGTATCGGGGAACATGCGGCCGCCGACGGAGGAATATTCACCTTCGGTGTTCTCGCGCACCACCCAGAAATCGATGTCGCCGGGCTTGCGGTTCGCCAGCGGCGACGGCACGCCGGGCATCAGCCGCACCGGGCGCAAATTCACATACTGGTCGAACTCGCGGCGAAACTTGATCAGCGAACCCCACAGCGAGACGTGATCCGGAATCTTGGCCGGCCAGCCGACGGCGCCGAAATAGATCGCGTCATGCTTGCCGATCTTTTCCTTCCAGTCGTCGGGCATCATCTGGCCGTGCTTCTCGTAATAGTCCCAGGACGAGAAGTCGAAATGGTCGAAATGCAGGGACACCCCGTGCTTCTTCGCCGCTGCCTCCAGAACGCGCAGGCCCTCGGGCATCACTTCCTTGCCGATGCCATCGCCGGGAATGACTGCAATCCGGTATTGTTTCTTGCTCATCGAGAACGTCCTTGGTTGGTCCGGCAGCCGCCGCCTTTTTGACCGCACTGCAATGGACCAAACTCGGCAGCAGTGCAACGCTGCACTGCAATGTTGACCGTGGCGCGGCCGAGCGCCTACTGGTTTGATCCTGATGTTCCCACCGAGCGAGTACCCTTCATGGATCTGCATCTGCGTGGCAAGCGCGTCCTGATCACGGGCGCGTCCAAAGGCATTGGCGCAGCCGCCGCCGAGGCGTTTGCCGAGGAAGGCGCAAACCTCCTGCTCGCCGCCCGCAGCGGCGACCAGCTCAAGGCGCTGGCGGACCGCCTGCGCTCCGCGCACCAGATCGATGCCGCAACGAGCATCGTGGACCTGCGCAAGGCCGAGGACGTGGCGCGGCTCGCGACGGAAGCCGCCGATATCGACGTGCTCGTCAACAATGCCGGCGACATCCCCGGCGGCTCGATCGACAAGATCGACGAGGCGACCTGGCGGCACGCCTGGGAATTGAAAGTGTTCGGCTACATCAACCTGACGCGGCAGATCTACGCGCAGATGAAGGCGAAGGGCGGCGGCGTCATCGTCAATGACATCGGCGCGGCCGGCGAAAAATTCGACGCCAATTACATCTGCGGCAGCGCCGGCAACGCCGCATTGATGGCCTTCACCCGCGCGCTCGGCGGCAAGAGCCTTGCCGACAACATCCGCGTGGTCGGCATCAATCCCGGCCCGGTCGGCACCGATCGCCACGTCACCCTGCTCAAGACGCGGGCAAAGCACCAGTTCGGCGATGAGAGCCGTTACAAGGAATTCCAGAAGAGCCTGCCGCTCGGCCGGCCCGCRCATGCGCGCGAGATCGGCGATCTCATGGCGTTCATGGCGTCCGATCGCGCCGGATATACGTCGGGAGTCATCTATACGGTGGATGGCGGCATCAGCGCGGGCTGGGGTTAGTTTTTCCTGTCATTGCGAGCGCAGCGAAGCAATCCAGAAATGCATCCGCTGTGGCWGTTCTGATTGCTTCGCTGCGCTCGCAATGACGACACAATAAGCACAGGAGTAAAATAGTTGTCTCAAGACCTGATCCGCGAAACCGCATGCGCCGTCGTCGACAAGCTACGATCCGGCGACGTCTCGCCGCTCGAGCTTCTGGATGTGCTGGAGACGCGCATCGGGGAGGTCGACGGCAAGGTCAACGCGCTGCCGACGCCATGCTTCGATCGCGCGCGGGATAACGCCAAGGCGCTGATGCAGAAGCCGGCCGGCGCGCGCGGGCTGCTCGCGGGCCTGCCGGTGCCGATCAAGGACCTGACCGACGTCGCGGGCGTGCTGAACACACAGGGTTCGCCGATCTTCAAGGACAATGTGCCCAAGCAGTCCGATCTCATGGTCGAGAACCTCGAAGGCAATGGCGCGGTCGTCTACGCCAAGTCGAACACACCGGAATTCGGCGCCGGCGCCAACACGTTCAACGAAGTGTTCGGCGCGACGCTCAATCCCTGGGATACGACGAAGTCTGCGGCCGGCTCCTCCGGCGGCGCGGCGGTGGCGCTGGCCACCGGCATGGCCTGGCTCGCCCAGGGCTCCGACATGGGCGGCAGCTTGCGCAGCCCCGCGGCGTTCTGCGGCGTCGTCGGCATGCGGCCGAGCATCGGGCGCGTCGCACATACGCCCAAATCGGCGATCGACCGCAATCTCGGCGTGGTGGGGCCGATGGCGCGCAACGTCGAGGATCTTGCGCTGCTGTTGGATGCCATGAGCGGCGACTATGCGGACGACCCGCTGTCGCTGCCGGCGCCTGCGACCTCGTTCCTGTCGGCGGCGCGGTCAGGCAAGAAGCCGAAGCGCATCGCCTATTCGCCCGATCTCGGCATCACGCCGGTCGATCCAGAGGTCAAGGCGATCACGCGCAAGGCCGCGGAACGCTTTGCGGAGGCCGGCGCGATCGTGGAAGAAGCGCATCCGGACTGGCGCGAGGCGCATGAATGCTTCCACGTCCTGCGCGCCTTCGATTTCGCGATCACCAAGGCCAATCTGCTGCGGACCAAGCGCGACCTCCTGAAGCCCGAGGTGATCTGGAACATAGAGGAAGGCCTCAAGCTCACCGTCGAGCAGCTCGCGCGCGCCGAGGCGCAGCGCGTCGGAATGACCGCGCGCGCGATCGAGTTCTTCAAGAACTACGACCTGCTGTTGACGCCAACCACGATCGTGCCGCCCTTCCCGATCGAGCACCGCTATGTCGCCGAATGCGCCGGCAAGAAGTTCGAGAACTATGTCGAATGGCTCGGCGTCGTCTACGCCATCACGCTCGCCTGTTGCCCGTCGCTGTCGCTGCCCTGCGGCTTCACGGCGTCTGGCCTCCCGGTCGGCGTACAGGTCGTCGGCGCCCCGCGCGCTGATGCGCAGGTGATTGCCGGCGCGAAGGTGTTGGAGGACATTCTGGGTCTGCGCGGCTCCACGCCGATCGATCCCAAGGTGAAGGCCTGACGCGGGCCGCACGGCGGAGGCTTGGCCGTCCCCGCCGTGCGCCGGTCAGACCCTAGTCGTTCGCTTTCGGCCCGCCGTGATACCGATGCGCATCGTATCCGGCCTCATCCGTTGGAGCGGCGAAGGCGAAGGAGTTCGGATGCGTTTCCGACATCTGGACGGTGGCCGCCGAAGCCATGTGCGAGTGATTCATTGCCTCGTGGGCAGAGGCGGCGGAGCAAAGCGCGACCAGCATGGCCGACGCTGCGAGAACTGATTTCATCATGATGTGACGTGCCTCTTGTGAGTGCCACCAACAAATTGCAGATGGATCTCGCCGCGTAGGATTGCCAGTTTGAATCCAGGCACGCGATATAGGCGCGGCATAAGCATTTCGCGCTCCAGTGTAGGCTTCCAGCGCTCCTGGCTACCCGCGGCGGGGAAAGCCGCTCACCTCGCGGCGGTATTCGCCTCCAGGCCGCGACTGTACCGCGACATCGCAAAGCAAAAGACAAAGTAGATCGCGGCGACGAAGATGTAGACCTCGACCGAGAATTGCTGCCAGGCCGGATCGATGATCGCGGTCTTGGCCGTCGTCAGCAGGTCGAAGATGCCGATGATCAGGACCAGGCTGGTGTCCTTGAAGAACGCGATGAAGGTGTTGACCAGCGGCGGGATGACGTGGCGGATCGCCTGCGGCAGGACGATCAGGCGATGCTTGCGCCAGTAGGACAGCCCCAGCGCCTCGGCGGCCTCATATTGCCCGCGCGGCACGGCCTGGAGGCCGCCACGGATGACTTCGGCAAGATACGCGCCCGCGAACAGGATGATGGCGATCTGCGCGCGCAGCAGCTTGTCGATATTGAAGCCGCTCGGCATGAACAGCGGAAACATCACGCTCGCCATGAACAACAGGCTCACCAGCGGCACGCCGCGGATCAACTCGACATAGAGCACCGAGAGCGAACGGATCGCCGGCAGCTTTGAGCGCCGGCCGAGTGCGACCAGGATGCCGAGCGGAAAACCAAAGGCCAATCCAAACGTCGCCAGGATCAACGTCACCGGCAAGCCACCCCAACGGTCCTGCGAGACGAAGGAGAGGCCGAGCACGCCGCCCCACGTCAGCACGCTGATCAGCGCGAGCGCGCCGATCCAGATATAGGCCAGTTCGCGCCGCCACAGGGCGCGACGGGTGGAGAGATAGAACAGCCCGATGAACAGCACGACCGACAGCGCCGGCCGCCACTGTTCGTCGAACGGATAGGTGCCGAACAGGATGAAGCGATATTTTTCGGGGATGATCGCCCAGCAGGCACCGAGGCCGCGTGCGGCGCGGCAGGCGCTGGAATCGTTTGCCGGCGTGAGCCAGACCGCGTTCGCGATGCCCCACTGCACGAAGCTGAAGATGCCCTTGGCGAGGACTGCCAGCAACACGACCGAAAGAACGGCGTTGGGAATCGACGAGAACAAATTGGTGCGGAGCCAGCGCAGCACCGGGTTGCCCATCTGCGGGCGGCGGGCAGCACGCGGGGCGTCCGGAATGTCGGTGATCGCCGTCATGATCAGCGCTCCACCAGCGCGATGCGCGAATTGTACCAGTTCATGAAGAAGCTGATGCCGAGGCTGATGGTCAGGAACACCGCCATGATCAGCGCGATCGCCTCGATCGCCTGCCCGGTCTGGTTCAGCGTGGTATTGGCGACAGACACTACGTCCTGGTAACCGATCGCGACCGCGAGCGAGGAGTTCTTGGTCAGGTTGAGATACTGGCTCGTCATCGGCGGCACGATGACGCGCAGCGCCTGCGGCAGGATGATCTGGCGCAGCATGAAGCTGCGGCGCAAGCCGAGCGCATTGGCGGCATCCCATTGTCCGCGCGGCACGGACTGGATGCCGCTGCGAACGATCTCGGCAATGAAGGCCGAAGTGTAGGTCACGAGCGCGATCAGCAGCGCGAAATACTCCGGCGCGAGCGTCAGCCCGCCGACGAAGTTGAAGCCGCGCAGCTCCGGCCATTCGATCTTCCAGGACACACCAAGCGCCACGGACATTGCCGCCGGCAGCGCGACGATGAAGCCAACCGCAAAGGGCCACGCCGGCCGCGGCTTGCCGTCACGCATCTGCTGCGCGATCAGCCATCGCCTGATGAGATAGAACACGGCAAGCCCGAGCACGGCTGTACCGAGCACCCAGAGCTGCGGCGAGCTCAGCGGGATCGCCGGCAGGATCAGGCCGCGATTGGATAGGAACACGCCCTCGACCGGCCGCCAGGCCGCGCGCGCGGCCGGCAGTGCCTGCATCAACACGTACCAGAACAGGAGCTGAAGCAGCAGCGGGATGTCGCGGAGCGTTTCGACATAGACGGCGGCGAGCCGCGACAACAGCCAATTGGCGGAGAGACGCGAAATGCCGATCAGCGTGCCCAGGATCGTCGCGAGCACGATGCCGATCACGGCGACGCGCAAGGTGTTGGCGATGCCGACGACGAAAGCCCACAGGTACGTGTCTCTCGGATTATAGGCGAGCAGGCTGTCGGCGATCGGCATGCCGGCTTCCCGGCCGAGGAAAGCGAAGCCGGTGGTGATGCGGCGGGCCGAGAGATTGGTGACGGTGTTGGACCAGAGGAAGGCGACAACCCCAAGCACGATTCCGACGACGAGCACCTGCCAGAACAGGCCTTGCAGCTCTCGGCGGCCAAATCCGCCGAAGAAGCGACGGCGGGGCGGCGATCTTGGACTGTCTGAAGTCACAGCACAAAAATCCTTCTCAAGAGCAACGATTTCCGGCGGCCCACGTCAACTGTTGCACCAATCTGAAAAGCGTGCAACAAATGTTTCATGGCCGAGCCCACGAAATCCTCGCCCTTGAGCGAACTGCGCATTGCGTTGCCATCGCTCCCCCTGCGCCTGCAGGAGGTCGGCCGCTTCGTTGCCGCCAATGACTACGACGCCACCACCCGTTCGATGCGCGATCTCGCCGCCGAGGCCGGCGCCGACCCGGCCGCATTCACGCGGCTTGCCAAGGCCATCGGCTATTCCGGCTGGGACCAGTTGCGCGCGGCACTCACCGAAGCGCGGCGGCCTTCGCAGATCTCACCTTTCTCGGGCCGCGCCAAGAGCCGCCGTCACGGCCCGAACGCCGATGTCGCGCTCGTCACCGACAAGCTCGAGGCCGAGGGCGCCGGCCTTCTGCGCATTCCGGCCCAGCCGATTGCGGATGCAGCCCGCGCGCTGCACGACGCCAAGCGTATCTGGATTGCCGGTTACCGAAGCTGCCGGAGCGTCGCGGAGCTCTTGAACTACGAGCTCCGGCTGTTCCGTCCCGAACAGGTGCAACTCGTCGGCGCATCCGGCCCCGACGATCTCGATCTCGGCGCCTTTCGTACCGGCGAAGCCGTCATCRTCATCGGCTTCCTGCCCTACACGCATGCGAGCGTCCGTGTTGCGCAGGCCGCCCATCGTGCCGGCGCAGCGCTGATCGCGATCGCGGACAGCCTCTCGGCGCCGATGGCCGAAGGCGCCGACCACGTGCTGCTGTTCGAGGCGGCCTCGTCCCCCGGCTTCTTCCCGAGTCTCACGGGTGCCATCGCGATTGCGCAATCGCTCGCGGCGGTCACATTCTCGCTCGGCGGCACGGCCGCCAAGAAGCGCCTGGAAACCACCGAGGCGCGGCTCGCCGCGGCCTCCACTTACGTCCCAGAGAAAGGTTGACCCATGGCCGCTCGCACCAGCCGCGTGCTGCACCGTTCGTTGCGCGAAACGCCGCCCAAGGCGATCGGTGGCGAAGGCGTCTATCTCTTCGCCGAGGACGGGCGGCGCGTGATCGACGCCTCCGGCGGCGCAGCCGTCTCCTGCCTCGGCCATCAGCATCCGCGCGTGATCGCGGCGATGGCAAAACAAGCCTCGACGCTGGCCTATGCGCACACCGCCTTCTTCTCCTCCGAGCCGGCCGAGGCGCTGGCCGAGACGCTGGTCGGGCACGAACCCGGCGGTCTCGCCTACGCCTATTTCGTCAGTGGCGGATCGGAGGCGATCGAGGCCAGCATCAAGCTGGCGCGGCAATATTTCATCGAGCGCGGCGAGCCGCAGCGGCAGCACTTCATTGCGCGGCGGCAGAGCTATCACGGCAACACGCTCGGCGCGCTCGCCGCCGGTGGCAATGCCTGGCGGCGCGCGCCCTATGCTCCCCTGCTGTCCGGTGCCTTCAACCATGTGACACCGGCCTTTGCCTATCACGAGAAGCACGAGGGCGAATCCGATGCGCAGTTCGTGGCGCGACTGGCCGCGGAGCTCGAAGCCGAATTTCAGCGGCTTGGCCCCGACACCGTCGCCGCGTTCCTCGCCGAGCCCGTCGTCGGTGCCACCGCCGGGGCGGTGACGGCACCGGACGGCTACTTCAAGGCGGTGCGCGAGATCTGCGACCGGCATGGCGCCCTCCTCATCCTCGACGAAGTCATGAGCGGCATGGGCCGCACCGGCACGACGCACGCCTGGGAGCAGGAGGGCGTCGCTCCTGATATCCAGGCGATCGCAAAGGGCCTCGGCGGCGGCTACCAGCCGATCGGCGCGATGCTCGCGAGCGGCAAGATCATCGACACCATCCGCTCAGGCTCCGGCGCGTTCCAGCATGGCCACACCTATCTGGCGCATCCCCTCGCCTGCGCGGCCGCGCTCGCGGTGCAGGATGTGATCCGCGAGGACCGCCTGCTCGACCGCGTCAAGGATCGCGGCAAGCAGCTCGAGCAACGCCTGACCGAGCGCTTCGGCAATCACCGCCATGTCGGCGATATCAGGGGCCGCGGCCTGTTCTGGGCGATCGAGCTCGTCGCCGATCGCGCCGGCCGCACCTCGTTCGATCCCGCGCTCAAGCTGAACCAGAAGATCAAGGCGGAAGCCTTCGCCAACGGGCTCGGCTGCTATCCCGGTGGCGGTACCGTGGACGGCGTCCGTGGCGACCATGTGCTGCTGGCGCCGCCCTATATCACTTCGGCTGCCGAGATCGATCTGATCGTCGACAAGCTCGGCACCGCCGTCGACAACGTGTTGCGTAGTGTCAATCACTGAGGGGAGAGTCATATGATGAGGAAAGTGGTTATCGTAGCCGGCATGCTCGCGGCATCGACGGTTGCCGCGTCGGCGGCGACGCTCGACACGGTGAAGAGCCGCGGCACGCTGATCTGCGGCGTCAGCGCCGGCTTTGCCGGTTTCTCCGCGCCGGACTCGCAGGGAAATTATAAGGGCCTCGACGTCGATTATTGCCGCGCGCTCGCAGCCGGCGTGCTCGGCGACGCCAGCAAGGTGCGCTACGTCTCGCTGACCGCGCAGAATCGTTTCACCGCGCTGCAATCGGGCGAGATCGACGTACTCTACCGCAACTCGACCCAGACCTATCTGCGCGGCGTGACGCTGGGCCTCCGCCAGGGGCCGGTCAACTTCTACGACGGCCAGGGCTTTGTCGTGAAGAAGGACCTCGGCGTGAAGGAGATCAAGGATTTGAAGGGTGCGACTGTCTGCGTCGCGCAGGGCACCACGCATGAAGTCACGCTCGGCGATTACGGCCGCGCCAACGGCATCGACTGGAAGCCGCTGGTGTTCGACCGCGTCGACACCATGTACCAGACCTTCTTCGGCGGCCGCTGCGATGCCATGACCCAGGATGCCTCCGCGCTCGCCGGCGCGGTAACGACCGCGGCGCCAAATCCGGCCGACTACGTCGTGCTGCCGCAGACCATCAGCAAGGAGCCGCTCGGGCCCTTCACCCGCAATGGCGACGAGGTCTGGAGCGACATCATCACCTGGCTGCATTACGGCCTGATCGAGGCCGAGGAACTCGGTGTCACGCAAGGCAATGTCGACGAGATGGCGAAGTCACAGACGCCGGCGGTCCAGCGCCTGCTGGGTGCCTCCGGCGACCTCGGCTCGCGRCTCGGTCTCGACAACAAATGGCTGGTGACGGTGATCAAGGCCACCGGCAATTACGGCGAGATCTACGAGCGCAATGTCGGCAAGGCGAGCCCGCTCAAGCTCGACCGCGGCCTCAACGGCCTCTGGAGCAAGGGCGGCTTGATGTACGCGGTGCCGTTCAAGTAAACGGTGCTTCACCTCTCCCCGCCTGCGGGGAGAGGTCGACCGCGCAGCGGTCGGGTGAGGGGGAGCCTCCGCGAATTCATCCCTCACTTTCAACGTGGATAGAGCCCCTCACCCTGACCCTCTCCCCGTAAGAACGGGGAGAGGGAGAAGAGACACCGATGCGCATCGCCCTGATTCACGCCCTCAAGCATTCCATCGCGCCGATCGAGGCTGCGTTCGCGAAGGCGTGGCCAGAGGCGCGGCTGATGAACCTGCTCGACGACAGCCTGTCGGCGGATCTGGCCCGCGACGGCGTGCTCAACGATGCCATGACCGAGCGCTTCCTCGCGCTCGGCGACTATGCGGCAGCTACGGGAGCGAACGGAATCCTGTTCACCTGCTCGGCGTTCGGCCCCTGCATCGAGGCCGTCGCGCGCGCACATGCGCCGATGCCCGTGCTGAAGCCGAACGAGGCGATGATCGAGCAGGCCGTGACCATGGGCAAGCGAATTGGCCTGCTCTCGACCTTCCCGCCGACACTGGCCTCGATGCCACCGGAGTTTCCGGCCTCGGCCCAGGTCGTGCCGAAACTCGCCGAGGGCGCGCTGGCGGCGCTCGATCGCGGCGATCGCGCCACGCACGACAGGCTGATTGTCGAGGCTTCAAAGGACTTGCGCGATTGCGACGTCATTGCGCTCGCGCAATTCAGCATCGCGGCGACCGCGCCGCTGGTCGCCGAGGCCACCGGCCGCCCGGTCGTGACGACCCCGGACAGCGCGGTCGACAAGCTGATGAGGCTGCTGAATGCGAAGGCCTAGGCGCCGGCCTTTTTCCGACGTTGCGCATCCTTGATCGCAGCAGCGAGCGCGACCTTCGTTTCGTTCACAAAGTCCTCGACCAGTTCCTCGCGCGTGGCATGCGCGGCCTCGCCGGTGAACAGGCCCTGCTCGGCCAGCATCACCACGCCATGCAACGCCGCCCAGATCTTGAGCGCTTGTCGCTCGCGCAAGAAGCCGACCGCCGGCGCCTCGAGGGCTTCGATCACCAGCGCAAAAGTCTCGCGCGTGGCGTCGTGCAGCTCGCTGCCCTTCGCCGCGCATGACACGGTGCGGGAGGCGAACATCAGGCGATAGATGCCGTTGCGGCGCAGACCGAAATCGAGCATCGCCTGAGCCAGCCGCGACAATTTCGATTGCTTCGACGGCTTCGCCATCGCCTCGCGCAGAAGTGCACTGAGCTGCCGGAACGCTTCCGCCGTCACCGCCGTTAGCAGCGCATCACGGTCGGCAAAATGCCGATACGGCGCCGGCTGCGAGACGCCGAGCTGTTTAGCAAGCGCCTTGATGCTGATCGCCTCGGCGCCGCCCTGCTCCGCCTCGCGCAGCGCGGCCTTGATCAAGGCGTCACGGAGATCGCCATGGTGGTAGGTATTCTCCGGCTTGCGGACAAGTTGTGAACGCATGTTACGTCAAGCCTATAAGTTTGCGCTTGACAGGGGAAGCCCGCCGCGAATGTAATATCATATAACTTCAAGTGGCGGCAAATGCCGCCGATAAAATTGACATGAGGATCGCGCGGCCTTCGGGCCCCGCGCACACGACCGAGGAAGCCGCCATGACAGAGCGACTGAGGGTTCACGTCGATCCCGACAAATGCCAGGGCCACGCACGCTGCAAGGCGCTCGCACCGGAGCTGTTCGAGCTCGACGAATACGGCAACGCCCATGAGGCCGGGGACGGCACCGTGCCGCCCGGCCTCGAAGACAAGGCCTGGCTTGCCAAATCCAACTGCCCGGAAATTGCGATCGATGTGATCGAGGAGTAGCGCGGCCCCTGCCCGCTTGCGTGCTTTTAGCGAACACGAGCCCCGAGGGATTTCCTGCCATGTCCGACGTCAGCCAGCCTGTCGCCCACCCGCCCGTCACCGACTGGGTCAACGATTTCGACCACACCGATCCGCAATGGACGGAGGATCCGTTCTCGATCTGGGAGGAGCTTCGCTCCGCGAGCCCGGTGGTGCATACAAAGCGCTTCCTCGGCTGCTACATGCCGACGACTTATGAGGCGGTGCGCGAGATCGCCAACGACACCGAGCATTTCTCCTCGCGCCGCATCATCGTCCGTGACGTTCGGCCCGAAGTCGCCAGGAACGCCGCTCCGCCGATCACCTCCGACCCGCCCGTGCACAAGCCAGCCAAGCAATTGCTGTTGCCGCCTTTCACGCCGGACGCGATGAAGAAGCTGGAACCGCGGATGCGCGCGATCTGCAACGAGCTGATCGACGGGTTCATCGCCGATGGCAAGGTCGATGCCGCAGCGCGCTACAGCAAATATATCCCGGTTCAGGCCATCGCCCATATGCTCGGCATTCCCGAGAGCGACAGCGATCTGTTCATCGACTGGATCCACATGATCCTCGAGCTCGGCATCAAGGACGAGAACAAGCTGCTCCAGGCCGTGCAGGAGATGAGCGCCTATTTCAGGACGCATATCGAGGAGCGCAGATCGAAGCCGACCGACGACCTGATTTCCTATTTGATGAACGCCAAGGACAAGGAAGGCCAGCCGCTGGAAGAGTCCCATGTGCTGGGTTCGCTGCGGCTGCTCCTGATCGCCGGCATCGACACCACCTGGAGTGCGATCGGCTCCTCGCTCTGGCATCTCGCCCGGACGCCGGCCGACCGCGAACGGCTGATCGCCGAGCCCGGGCTGATCCCGATCGCCGTGGAGGAGCTGCTGCGGGCCTATTCGCCGGTGACCATGGCCCGCGAGGTGGTCAAGGAGACCACGATCTCGGGCTGCCCGGTCAAGGCGGGCAACATGGTGCTGCTGTCGTTCCCGGCCGCCAACCGCGACCCCAAGATGTTTCCGGACGCTGACAAAGTCGTGATCGACCGCCGGGAGAATCGCCATGCCGCCTTCGGCCTCGGCATCCACCGCTGCGTCGGTTCCAACCTTGCACGCATGGAGATGCAGGTTGCGCTGGAGGAATGGCTGAAGCGGATCCCGGACTTCTCCCTCGATCCGGCAGGCACGGTGACTTGGTCACAGGGCACGGTGAGAGGCCCCCGCCAGTTGCCATTTCTGTTCGGAAAGGCGATGTAGGCCTTTCCAAGACCAACGGAGAGAGGCCGGACGTGACAGAGCAAGCAACCCTACCGGCCTCTGATCACATCGATATCGACATCGACATCGCCGACGCCAAACGGCGGATCAAGGCGATCTTCATCGGCTCGATCGGCAATCTCGTCGAGTGGTACGATTTTTACGCCTATACGGCGTTCGCGCTCTATTTCGCTCCGGCCTTCTTCCCTGGCAACGACCCCGTCGTCCAGCAATTGAACGTCGCCGTGGTGTTCGCGGCGACCTTCCTGATGCGCCCCTTGGGCGGCTGGCTGTTCGGCTACATCGCGGATCATTTCGGCCGGCGTATCTCGCTGACGTTATCCGTCGTCTTCATGTGCTTCGGCTCGCTGATCATCGCGCTGACGCCGACCTATGCGACCATCGGTTTCGCCGCGCCGGTGATCCTGGCGCTCGCCCGCGTCATCGAAGGCCTGAGCCTCGGCGGCGAATATGGTGCCAGCGCGACCTATCTCAGCGAGGTTGCCGATCCCAAGCATCGCGGCTTCTATTCGAGCTTTCAATACGTCACGTTGATCGGCGGCCAGCTCACCGCGATCATTGTGCTGCTGCTCCTGCAAAAGGTCTTCCTCACGCCGGAGGAGCTCAGAGCCTGGGGCTGGCGCATCCCGTTTGCGATCGGCGCGGCGCTGGCGATCTTTGCCGCAGTGATGAGACGCAATCTGCACGAGACTGAGGCCTTCGAGGAAGCCAGGAAGGTGGTGAAGCCGACCGGCTCGCTGGCCAATCTGCTACGCTACCCGCGCGAGTTGCTGCTGGTAGTGGGCCTCACGGCCGGCGGCACCGCGGCGTTCTACACCTTCACCACCTACATGCAGACGTTCGTCAAGCTCTCGGTCGGCCTGACCGAGGACCAGACCACTTTCGTGATCTTCGGCACGCTGATCTTCGCGACCATCCTGCAGCCGATCTACGGCGCGATCTCCGACAAGATCGGCCGCAAACCGCTGCTGATCTTTTTCGGCGTCGCGGGTACGCTCGCGACCGTGCCGCTGCTGATGACGCTGAAGGAGACCAAGTCGCCGTTCATGGCCTTCATCCTGATCTGCTGCGCCTGGCTGTTCGTCGCCGGTTACACCTCGATCAACGCCGTGGTGAAGGCCGAGCTGTTCCCGACCAATGTCCGCGCCCTCGGCGTCGGCCTGCCCTACGCCATCACGGTCTCGATCTTCGGCGGCACGGCACCGGCGATCGCGCTCTATTTCAAGAGCATCGGGCATGAGGAGTGGTTCTATTACTATCTCGCCGGCGTCATCTGCCTGTCGCTGATCATCTATTCCACCATGCGTGACACCAAGCACGCCTCTGCGATGCATCGCCACGAGTAGCTCATGGCCGACGACAACGAGCCGCCCGACAGCAAGCTGACGCGCACCAAGGAGAAATGGGCGCGCGAAGGCCGCTTCCTCACGGGCCGCGTTACGCGACCGGAGGATCAGCGACTGCCGCCGGGCCAGCATCTCACCAAGGACTGGCCGGTGCTCGATCTCGGAGTCGTACCGCCGGTTTCGCGCGAACGCTGGCGGCTCGACGTTTACGGCGCGATCGAGACCCCCGTGTTCTGGACCTTTGCCGAATTCGCGGCGCAGAAGCAGGCGCAGATCACCTCCGACATTCACTGCGTGACGACCTGGTCGCGCTACGACAATCAATGGGAAGGGCTTGCGACGCGCGAGCTGCTCGCAGCGTGCCAGCCGCGCGAGGATGCGCGCTTCGTGGTCCTGCATTCCCATGACGGCTACACCACCAACCTCACGCTGGAAGACTTTGCCGCCGAGGACGCCCTGCTCGCTCACAGCTGGTCGGGTCAGCCGCTGACCGAAGAGCACGGCGGCCCGGTACGGCTCGTCGTGCCGCATCTGTATTTCTGGAAGAGCGCCAAATGGCTTCAGGCCATCGAATTCCTGACCGAGGACGCGCCGGGCTTTTGGGAAGTCCGCGGCTATCATAACCGCGGCGATCCCTGGGCCGAGCAGCGTTATTCAAGCGATTAGGTTCACGCAAGGACGGGGGAAGCCCATGCCGACGGAACGCTTTCAATTCACCGGCGAAGGCGGTCATCAACTAGCCGCCGCGCTGGAGCTGCCGGATGGCGAGCCCGCAGCCTACGCGCTGTTCGCGCACTGCTTCACCTGCGGCAAGGACACGCTGGCCGCAAAACGCATCTCGGTCGCGCTCGCCGCCAAGGGCATTGCGGTGCTGCGCTTCGACTTCACCGGGCTTGGCTCCAGTGAAGGCGATTTCGCCAATTCGACGTTCTCCTCCAACGTCGCCGACCTCATGCGCGCCGCCGATCATCTGCGCCAGGTCCGCACGGCGCCGTCGATCCTGATCGGCCACAGCCTCGGCGGTGCCGCGATCCTCGCCGCGGCCGGAAGGATTCCGGAAGCCAAGGCTGTCGTGACCATCGCGGCGCCGTCCGATCCCGCTCACGTCACCGGTCTGTTCAGCGAGCAGCTCGACAGCATCCGCGCGCAGGGCGAAGTTGAGGTCTCGCTCGCGGGGCGCCCGTTCCGCATCAAGCGCGAATTCCTCGACGACATCGCCGAGCAAGAACTGATGAAGGACATCACCGGCCTGCACAAGGCCCTGCTGGTGATGCAGTCACCTGTCGACGACACCGTCGGCATCGACAATGCGACCAAGATTTTCGTTGCGGCAAGACACCCCAAGAGCTTCGTCTCGCTCGACCACGCCGATCATCTCCTGACCAAGCCGGCCGACGCCCTCTACGCGGCCGACGTGATCGCGGCCTGGGCCAGCCGCTACATCGACACCGCGAAGCCCGCGAAGGCGATGGATCTCGCGGAGGAGCCGCGCAAAGTGGTCGTGCAGGAGACCCGCAAGAGCAAGTTCAACCAGCTCATCACCGTCGGCCCGCACCATCTGGTGGCTGACGAGCCGGTCGCCGCTGGCGGCGAGGATGCCGGCCCCGGCCCTTACGACTTCCTGCTCGCCGGGCTGGGTGCCTGCACCTCCATGACCATGCGCCTCTATGCCGATCGCAAATCGCTGCCGCTCGATCGCGTCACGGTCACGCTGAAGCATTCGAAAATCTACGCCAAGGACTGCGCGGAGTGCGAGACGCGCGATGGCATGCTCGACCAGATCGAGCGCGACATCGCGATCGACGGCGCGCTCGATGCGGAGCAGCGCAAGAAGCTGATGGAGATCGCTGACAAGTGTCCGGTGCACCGGACGCTGACCTCGGAGATCCGCATCGTGACGAAGGCCGTGGACTAGCGCGTTATTGTTTAAGCATGATCTTTTCGGAAAACCGCTTCACACTTTTCCGGATCATGCTCTAGAAGCATGACGCCATCGTCCGCAACGCCGCGCTGATCTCATTCTCGCGCCAGGCCGCGAAGCCGAGCAGCAGGCCATGGTCGCGTGGACGGCCGAGCGCCAGGCTGGACAGGGCCCGTGTTTCGACGCCTGCCTCGACCAGCCGTTGCACCGCCGCCTGATCGGCGCGACCGCGCTTGAGGCGGGCGACCAACTGGATGCCGCCCGAGGGCACTTCGGCGGAGAGAACTTCGCCCAGATGGCGCTCCAGTCCCTCGACGAGGTGATCGCGGCGCGCGTGATAGAGCCGTCGCATCCGGCGCAGATGCGCGAGAAAATGCCCGTCTGCGATGAACTCCGCCAGCGCTTCCTGGATGTGGCTGGAGGCGATCAGCCCGATGTGTCGCTGTGCGATCTCGAGGGTGCCGACCAGCCCTGGTGGCGCGACGACATAGCCGAGCCGGATATCCGACGTCATCGCCTTCGAGAACGTTCCGACATAGAACACGCGGCCGTGGGCGTCTAACCCCTGCAAGGCCGGCACCGGCCGGCTGTCATAATGGAATTCGCCGTCGTAATCGTCTTCGACGATCCAGGTCTCGCCTGGCCTGCTCATGCCCAGGAATTCAGTGCGGCGCGCGAGCGACATCAGCCGCCCGGTCGGATGCTGATGCGAGGGCGTCATGAAGATGAGCTTTGGCGCGGCCATGCCCGGCATCCGCTGCATGCCCTGCTCATCCAGCTTCAGCCCCATCACGCGAGCGCCGGAGGCACGGAAGGCCGCCGCCGCACCGGGATAGCCGGGATCCTCGACCCAGACATCGTCGCCGGGCGTGATGAGCGCAGCCGCAATCAGGGTCAGCGCGGCCTGCGCGCTCGGCAGGATCAGGATCTGGTCTGCGGTGGCGCGGACGCCCCTGCTGGCGGCCAGATAATGCGCCAGCGCCTGGCGCAGGCGCGTCCCGTTGACCGGTCCAAGCTCGCGCTTGGCTGCGCGCACCGCGCTGCGGCGCAAGCAGCGGGCCCACACTTCGTGCGGAAACTCCCGCGCATCTCCATGCCCCGGACGCAGGGGTTTTAGCGGCGCCTGATAGGACATCGGCCAGTCGGTCTGCTTGAGCTTCGACGCCCAGGGCGAGAGCCGCGGCTTGCCAGAGCGGACGCTCGGTGCGACGGCACCCGCCTCTTCGTTACGGCCGCCGTCGACCGTGACCATGGGACGACGACCGTGCGACGCTTCGAGATATCCCTCGGCGGCGAGCTGCTCGAAGGCATAAGTGACGGTGTTGCGTGAGACGCCGAGGTCGCTCGCGAGCCGGCGGCTCGACGGCAGCGCGCGGCCTTTGCCGAGCCGACCGGTCGCGATCAGGTCTCGCAGCTGGCTCGTCAGTTGCGCCACCAGCCCCTCGTCGTCGGTCCGCTTCAGCTCGATCAGGGCGGAGATCACACCTTCCGAAACTGGCACCTTATTCCTTTCCAATCTGGCACTTTTTCAGGTGCCACTCCGGATGCTATCCGCCGGACTGGACTGCTTCAAGGATTTTGCGATGAACTCCCTCTCCTCCCGCGCGGCCGTCGGCCTGTTCCTCATCGTCGTGCTGGCCTGGGGCGTGAACTGGTCGGTGACGAAGCAACTCGTCCAGTTCCTTCCGCCACTATGGACTTCGGCGATCAGGAGCTGGATCGCGCTGGCCGGATTGCTCGTGATCCTCGGGCTGAGCAACAATCTGATGATCCCGGAGCGGCGCGACATTCCGGTGATCCTGAGCGTCGCGCTGCTGCACATGACGGTGTTCTCGGTTCTGGTTGCGGCCGGTGTGCGCTTCCTGCCCGCGAGCAAAGCGATCGTGCTCGGCTACACCACGCCGCTCTGGGTCGCGATCGCCGCGCCCTTGCTGGGGAAGGATACGCTGACGGCGCCCAAGCTCGCCGGCGCCTTGCTCGGACTGATCGGCCTTGCCGTGATCCTGAACCCCACGTCGATCGATTGGACCAATACCAACGTCCTGCTCGGGGCCGGCATGGTCGTCCTGGCCGCGATGTCCTGGGCCGCGAACATCATCTATATGAGCGCGCATCGCTGGATTGCATCGCCGCTCCAGCTCCTGCTCTGGCAGGTGCTCGTGGCGACGATCGTACTGACGGGATCGGCTGTTATCATGGAGGGCCCGCCGCACGCGGAATGGTCGTGGAAGCTCGTGCTGCTTTTCCTGTATTCCGGCCTGATCGGAACGGCGCTGGCCTATTGGGCGATGTCGATGGTCAACAAGAGCATCTCGGCCCTGACGACGTCGCTCGGCACCACCGGGACGCCGCTCGTCGGTATCGCCAGTGCTGCGATCCTGCTGGGCGAGCCAATCGACATGAGTCTTGCTGTCGCGGCCGGACTGATCGTCACCGGCATCGGTCTTGCGACGCTGGGCGACCGGCTGCTGCGCGGTCAAGCCACCGCGAGCGGCTGAACCCGCAGTGCGCCGCGCAGGCCGGCCGTCGTGCCGAGCAGGATGCCGGCGACCGCGACGAACGAGCCCAGAGCGAGCGTCGATACGCCGGTGAGCCCCTGCCCGATCGAGCAGCCGAACGCCATCACGCCGCCGATCCCCATCAGCGCGGCGCCGCCGGCAGACCGCAGCATGTGGCGCGGCGAGGAATAACCTTCGAGGTGGAAACGGCCTGTGGCGAGCGCGGTGACAAGGCTGCCGGCGAGAACGCCGGCCACGGTAGCAATGCCGAAGTTGAGCGTCAGACCGGTCGAGAGCATGGCGTATTGCAGGCTATCGGCAATCGGCGCGACGAAGGTGAGCGAGGTCACCGGGACCGGATTGAAATCGTCGGCGCCGAGATAGCCGGTGACGAACCAGCCGCTGGCGACCAGGAGGCCAACGACGACACCGGCTGCAATCTGGCCGGGCGAACGCCGGAACGCCGGGTGCGCGAACGCAAACAGGATCAGCGCAACGACGATTACGGCAGCGCCCAGCGCGCGCGATGCCGCTTCGCCGGGGCCGAATGTCGCCAACAGTGACGGCAGCGAATTGGCGTTGACGGTCGTTTGCGAGGCCTGAAGCAGCGCGATGCGCGCCGGCGCGATCAGGCCCTTGAGCGTCATCTGCGCGGCGATGGCGAGCACGATCACGACGACGAAAGAGCGGAGATTGCCGCGGCCGAGCAGCACCAGCGCCCGCGAGCCGCAGCCGTTCGACAACACCATGCCGTAGCCGAACAACAGGCCGCCGAGGAACAGCACCGGCACTGAAAAGGATTGTTGCAGATAGATCGACTTGCCGAGATCGACCATGCCGCTACCGGCAAGGAATTGGCTCGCAGCAACCGCAACAGCAATCGCCATCGCAAAGGTTCGCACCAGCCGCCCGTCTCCTTCGACCAGCCAGCCGCGCATGCTGCTCATCAGGCAGAAGCCGCTGAGCAGGCCCACGGCGCCATAGATGAGCCCGATGACGAGGCCGGCAAGGATGACGAGTTGGATGGACGAGTCCATGATCAAGGCTTCAGGATCACGCGATCCCGCGACGAACCGGCGACCGCGACATAGGCCTCCTTGGCGCGCTCCAGCGGATAGACGGCATTCGCCTTGATCGGAAACGGTTTCAGGTGCCCGCTCGCAAAGCCGGGGCCGAGGTCGCGCAGCACCGCGCCGGTCGCGGCCGAGGACAGCCCGAGCGTGTCGATGCCGACATAGGTGTGTTGCCCGCGGTAGAATTCGAGGATGTTGAACTGCACGATGCGGTCGATCGCGGCGATCAGGATCTGGCGGCCGCGCAATCCGAGCGATTTGTGCGCGGCCTGGAAATAGGGATCGCCGACCGTGTTGAAGACGATGTCGGCCCCCTTGCCGCCGGTCAGTTCGCGCACGCGCGTGGCGGCATCGGTCGCCGAGGCGTCAATCACCTCGATGGCTGCGTTGGCATGGCCCTCATAGGCTTCCGCCTTGCGCACCACGCCGATGACGCGCGCGCCCTGCCACGTCGCGATCTGGACCKCGGCCTGACCGACCTTGCCGTTGACGCCGAACACCAGCACGGTTTCGCCGGGCTTTGGAACGCCGGCGCGGCGAAAGCCTTCCATCGCGGTGACGAAGGGCACGCCGACGCCGGCGGCCTCCTCCCAGGACACCGTCTTCGGCTTCTCCACCACGGCGTCGGCTTCGACGACGAGATGGCTGGCATGGGTGCCGTCGCGGCGGATGCCGAGATCGCCGGAGGAGCCGAACACCTCGCGGCCGATCGTATCGGCCGGCCCGTCAATCACCACGCCGGCATAATCGCGGCCGGGCGTGCGGGGGAAGACCGCATAGGGCATCAGCCCGGTCGCGGCCTTCACATCGGAGGGGTTGACGGCGGCGGCCTTGATCTCGATCAGGAGGTCCTTCGGACCGCGCGTGAGCATATGACGCTCGATCAGCGGCGCGATCGCCGCAGCATTATCGGCCTTGGCATCGAGGCGGACGCAGTGCGCTTCGACGGTTTTGCGATCGGCTGATGACATCGAAAGACCCACGATTTCTCGCGGGCCTTGTCGCCTTTGGGACCGGTCAAGTCAACCGCCTCCCCTCATCCTGAGGAGCCGCGCGAGCGGCGTCTCGAAGGATGTGGGCCCGCGCTGCAGCATCCAGGCCTTCATGGTTCGAGGCGCGCCTTTGGCGCTCCTCACCATGAGGAGCGACGGCTAATCCTTCGGCCGCTTGTCGTAGAGGCGTTTGGCTTTGCCGAGCGAGCGCTCCAACGTGGCCGGCGCGACCACCCGCACGTTGGAGCTGACCCCGATCGTGTTCTTGATGTGGGTCGAAATGCGATCGGCATGATCGACCAACCCCCGGCCGTCCCAGCTTTCCGGCCGCGCCTCGGCAATGATGGTCAGCTCGTCCATGCGGCCTTCGCGGGTGAGTTCAAGAATGAAATGCCCGCCGCACCAGTCGGTCGCAAGCAACACCTCCTCGATCTGGGTCGGGAACAGATTGACGCCGCGCAGGATGATCATGTCGTCGGAGCGGCCCGTCACCTTCTCCATCCGCCGCATGCCCGGCCGCGCCGTGCCCGGCAGCAGCCGCGTCAGGTCACGGGTGCGATAGCGGATCACCGGGAAGGCTTCCTTGGTCAGCGAGGTGAAGACCAGCTCACCCTTCTCGCCGTCCGGCAGCACTGCGCCAGTCTCCGGGTCGATCACCTCGGGATAAAAATGGTCCTCCCAGATGTGCAGGCCGTCCTTGGTCTCGATGCATTCCTGCGCAACGCCTGGACCGATCACCTCCGAGAGGCCATAGATGTCGGTCGCGTCCATGTCGAAGGCGTCCTCGATCTCGCCGCGCATCGCGTTGGTCCAGGGCTCGGCGCCGAAGATTCCGACCTTGAGCGAGCACTGGCGCGGGTCGAGCTTCTGGCGCTTGAACTCGTCGAGGATCGCCAGCATGTAGCTCGGCGTCACCGTGATGATGTCGGGTCGGAAGTCGTTGATGAGCTGCACCTGCCGCTCGGTCATGCCGCCGGAGATCGGCACCACGGTGCAACCAAGTTTTTCGGCGCCGTAGTGCACGCCCAATCCGCCGGTAAACAGGCCATAACCATAGGCGTTGTGGATGATCATGCCCGTGCGGCCGCCGGCGGCGCGAATCGAGCGTGCCATCACCTCCGACCAGGTGTCGATGTCGCGTTGCGTATAGCCCACCACGATCGGCTTGCCCGTGGTGCCGGACGACGCATGCACGCGCACCAGCTTTTCGCGCGGCACGGCGAACATGTTGAAGGGATAATTGTCGCGCAGATCCGTCTTCACGGTGAACGGGAATTTCGCGAGATCGGAGAGTTCGCGAAAGTCGGACGGATGCACGCCGGCCTTGTCGAAGGCCTGGCGGTAATGCGCGACGTTGTCGTAGGCGTGCTTCAGCGACCAGGCCAGCCGCTGCTTTTGCAGCACCATGATCTCGTCACGTGAGGCGCGCTCATGCGCGTCCATCTCGGCACGATAGGCGTTGCCACCTTCCTTGAGCCTCGTCAGAGCCATCCTCGTTTCCCCACATTGGTTGGTTCTTTTTATTGGTTGGTTCTTTTTATTGATCTTGCGTCGGCAGCCACGTGCCGGGAATGACACGCGAATGCCCCCGGAATTCCGCGATGACGGTGTCGCCGGCTGTCACGCGCACGTCGTAGATGCCTGAGCGTCCGCCACGGCTGACCTCGCGCGCCCTTGCAACGAGGCGGTCACCAAGCTTGCCCGGCTTGATGAAGGTGATCTGGCCCTGTGCCGCCACGACACGTTCATTGTGCGAATTGCAGGCAAACGCGAAGGCGGAATCGGCGAGCGTGAAGATGAAGCCGCCATGGGCGATGCGCTGGCCGTTGACCATGTCCGGCCGCACATTCATCGCCAGCGTCGCAAAGCCCGGACCAATCTCGACGATCTCCATGCCGAGACCCTTGGAGGCATCATCCTCGGCCCACATCGCGTCGGCGCAGGCGCGGGCAATATCCTCGGGCGACAGGTTGGCTTTGACGTTCACGCGCTTCTCCCGGCCAAATGTTTGGCCACAATGCTCTGCTGCCCGGCCATAACTGTCAAACGTGATCGTAATCGACCACGACCCGCTCCGACGACGGCTTGGCCTGGCAGGTCAGGACGAAGCCGGCCTTCAATTCCCAGGGCTCCAGTGAATAGTTGATGTCCATCGGCGCCTCGCCCTCGACCAGCTTGGCGCGGCAGGTCGAGCACATGCCACCCTTGCAGGCGAAGGGCAGATCGACGCCGGCGCGCAGCGCGGCATCGAGGATCGCCTCGTCCTCGGCAACCGGCACGTCGCGGCGCTTGCCGTCGATGATCAGCGAGGCGATCGCCTTCGGCGGCGCGTCGGGTGCAACGATCTTCTTCGGTCGCGGTTTGCCGCCGAATTCGGAGACGAAGCGCTCGACGTGGATGCGCTCTTCCGCGATGCCGAGATCCCTGCAAGTCACCTCGATCTCCTCGCTCATGCCAAGGGGACCACAGATGAAGACATGATCGACACTCGCGGCCGGCACCAGGGAACGCAGCAGCACTCTCACCTTATTGCCGTCCAGCCGGCCATGCAGGATCGGGATGTCCTGCTCCTCGCCGGAGATGACGTGGAAGATCGAGAGGCGATCGATGAAGCGGTCCTTCAGCTCCTCGAGTGCCTCCAGGAACATGATGTTGTCGGTGGCGCGGTTGCCGTAGAACAGGAAGAAGCGGCTGTGCGGCTCGCGCGCAAGCACGCCCTTGACGATCGACAGGATCGGTGTGATGCCGGAGCCCGCGGCAAAGCCGACATGGATGCGTCCGCTATCTGCCGGCGGGATCACGCCGAAGCGCCCGGTCGGCGTCATGACGTCGAGCTCGTCGCCGCATTTGAGTTCATCCGCCGCCCAGTTCGAAAATGCTCCGCCGTCAATCTTCTTCACGGCAATGCGGATCTCGCCATCGTCAGGACCCGAGCAGATCGAATAGGAGCGCCGGACTTCCTCGCCATCGAGCATGGTGCGGAGCGTGAGGTACTGGCCGGGCGCGAAAGCGTAGTCGCCCGCGAGTTCGCCGGGGACCGCAAAGGTCATCGATACGGCATCGGCCGCCTCGCGGCGGAGGTCGTTGACGGTCAGGCGATGAAAGCGCGGTGCGGCTGCGGACATGATCAATGACACTTGAAATAATCGAAGGGTTCGCGGCAGGCCTTGCAGCGCCACAGCGCCTTGCAGGAGGTCGAGCCGAATTCGGACAGCAGCTCGGTCTTGTCAGAGCCGCATTTCGGGCACGCGATGGCCTGCTCGCCGAACAGCGCGCGGCGGGAGCTTGACGCCTGCGGTGGCGCGATGCCGTAGGCGTGCAGCTTGCGGCGGCCCTCCTCGCTCATCCAGTCGGTGGTCCAGGCCGGCGACAGCACGGTGCGGACTTTTGGCTGGCGAAAACCGGCGCGCTCCAACGCAAGCTCGATTTCGAACGCAATCATGTTCATGGCCGGGCAGCCCGAATAGGTCGGGGTGATCGCGACCTCGACATGATCGCCGTCGAGCACGACATCGCGCAGCACGCCGAGATCGGCGATGGTCAGCACCGGGATTTCGGGGTCAACGACGCCCGCCGCGGCGTCCCAGGCGCGCCGGCGCAGCTCGCTGTCGCGTTCAAGCACCGTCACCATGTCTGCCCCGGAAAAGTACGCTGCATCGACTGCAGCTCAGACAGGAGATGGCCGAGGTGCTCGCTGTGGCGGCCCACGCGGCCGCCCTGCTGCATCCAGTCGTTCTGCGGCAGCGTGAGCGTTGCCTCGCTGACGACATCGGAGAGCGTCGTCAGCCAGCGACCGCGCAAGGTCCCGGGATCAATCGCGATACCGGCATGGATCAGGGCGCGCTCTCCGTCATCGACGGCGAACATCTCACCGGTAAAGGCCCAGAGATGATCGATCGCGGCCTGCGCCCTGGCGTGACTCTCACTGGTGCCGTCGCCGAGCCGAATGATCCATTCCGAGGCGTGGCGCAGATGATAAGCGCTCTCCTTCTCGGACTTGGCGGCAATGGCCGCGAGCGTCGGATCACGCGAGGCCATCATCGCCCGCCAATAGAGGTCGGCGAAGGCGGAATAGAAGAACTGCCGCACCAGGGTCTGGGCAAAGTCGCCATTCGGCTGCTCGACCAGCAGAAGGTTGCGGTACTGTCTGACGTCGCGCAAATAGGCGAGCTTGTCTTCGTTGTTGTCCTTGCCTTCGGCTTTGGCTGCGTAGGTGTAGAGCTCACGCGCCTGGCCGATCAGGTCGAGCGCGATATTGGAGAGCGCCATATCCTCTTCCAGCATCGGCGCATGCCCGCACCATTCCGACAGACGATGACCGAGAATCAGCGCATCGTCGGCGCGGCGCAGCGCGTAGAGCACCAGCGGTGTTTCCGCGACCTGGATGTTGGCCACAAGCATCACATGTGCCCCACTTCCTCAGGCACCTCGTAGAACGTCGGATGCCGGTAGATCTTCGATTCCGCCGGCTCGAACATCATGCCTTTCTCGGCGGGATCGCTCGCGGTGATCGCGATCGACGGCACGACCCAGATCGACAGGCCCTCGCCGCGGCGGGTGTAGATGTCGCGGGCGGCCTGCAGGGCCATGGTGGCATCGTTCGCATGCAGCGAGCCGACATGCTTGTGCGCGAGCCCGTTGCGGCTGCGAATGAAGACTTCCCACAGCGGCGTGTTTGGCGTGGCCATCGTGATCTCCTTATTCCGCGGCTTGTGCGGTCTGACGCTGCGCGCGCTTTGCGGCATAGCTAGCTGCCGCCTCGCGGACCCAGGCGCCCTCCTCGTGCGACCTGCGGCGCGCGGCAAGCCGATCGCGGTTGCACGGGCCGTTGCCGGCGAGCACCTGCTTGAATTCGGTCCAGTCGATCTCGCTGTAGCGCCAGTGGCCTTCGGCATCCTGCGTCATGCCGGGATCGGGGATGGCGAGGCCGAGATATTGCGCCTGCGGCACGGTGGCATCGACGAACTTCTGGCGCAGCTCGTCATTGGAGAAGCGCTTGATCTTCCACTTCGTCGACGTGTCGCTGTGCTGGCTCGTCGCATCGGGCGGACCGAACATCATCAGCACCGGCCACCACCAGCGGTTCAGCGCATCCTGTGCCATCGCCTTCTGCTCATCCGAGCCGCGGCACAGCGTCAGCATGATCTCGTAGCCCTGGCGCTGGTGGAAGGACTCCTCCTTGCAGACGCGGATCATCGCGCGTGCATAAGGGCCATAGGAGCAGCGACACAGCGGGATCTGGTTCATGATCGCGGCGCCGTCGACCAGCCAGCCGATGGTGCCGATATCGGCCCAGGTCAGCGTCGGATAGTTGAAGATCGAGGAATATTTGGCCTTGCCGGCAAGCATGGCGTCGACCAGCTCTTCGCGCGAGGTGCCGAGCGTTTCGGCGGCGGCGTAGAGATAGAGTCCGTGGCCGCMCTCGTCCTGCACCTTGGCCAGCAGCGCCGCCTTGCGGCGCAAGGTCGGCGCGCGCGTGATCCAGTTGCCCTCAGGCAGCATGCCAACGATTTCGGAATGGGCGTGCTGGGAGATCTGGCGGGTGAGCGTCTTGCGATAGGCCGCCGGCATCCAGTCGTTCGGCTCGATGCGCTCCTCGGCATCGATGCGGGCCTGGAACTGCGCAGCCTTCGCCGCATCCTCGAGACCGCGGTCGTCGGTCTCGGCCGTATTCAGCGCCTGGGTATACATGCGCATCCTCCCGTTTATTGGGAGGCAATATATAACAAAAATTACTTCATGCAATATATTTCTGTAACATATAAATCAGACCTCGAACCTCCGCTCCAGGAGCTTTCGAGCCGGCGGCAGTGGCCCCTTCTCATTGGTTCCATGGCTATCAAGCCATTGTTCCGACGGCGCAAGCAGCGCGCGATAGACCTCGCGGCAGACTTCACGTGCTGCCCTGCCAGGCCAGTCGCCGGGCAGCAGGCTCTCGGGCAGCAGCGGATCGCGCAACACGACGCGGCGGTAGTAGTGGATCAGCAGGATCCGCGCGGTGAAGGCGTCGGCCTCGGACAGATCCGCACCGCGCGCGATAGCGGCACGGAGCGGCTCGAACGTCTTCATGAACTTCAGATAGGCGTCGGCGGTGCGGTCCAGCGGCCAGCTCGCGCTGAGCAGACGGCGCCCGCTGTCATCTTCAGCCGAGACTTCGAGACGGATCGCCCCGGCAGCCTCGTCCGGCACCGGCACGCCTGATGGCGCGACCCACACGCCGGGCAGCGGACTGCCGAAGCCGGCGTTGCGCAGCGCTTCGCGCGAGACGTCGCGATCCTCGCCGTTGCCGATCAGGAGCAGCTCGAAGCGCCCGGTCCAGTCCGACGATGGCGGATCGTAGATGTGGCGCGTGGCGGCCTCGAAGGTCTGACTTCCCTTGTCGGCCAGGCGATAAAAACTGTTACGGCCAACCTTTTCGCGCATCAGCCAGCCATCGGCAGCAAGGCGCGACATCGCGGTGCGCACCACGCCGGCATCGATGTCCAGACTCTCGAAGAACTCCAACAGCGTGCCGAGCCACACCGAGCCGCCGCGCGGCACGATGGCGTCGCCAAACACGGTGATGACGATGGAGCCCGTGCGTGACGGCTCACGCTTGAGCTGGTCGATGATGCGGGACAATGGATGCGCCATGCGCGAGGCATAGCGCGTTTGGTGCGGGCGCGACAATGGACGGGGGCGACAATCAAAGCGAGAGCCGGGCTCGATCCTTCGAGACGGCGCTTCGCGCCTCCTCAGGATGAGGTCTGATCGCTTTCGCGCGGCGTCACTAGCTCTCAGTCCTCATGGTGAGGAGCGCGGCAAAGCCGCGCGTCTCGAACCATGCAGGCCGCGCTTACCGATGCGGATCGGGATAGATCATGCTGCGCCAGCCGCTGCGGTCGAACGGCCGCCACTGGCCTTCCTTCTGCGCGAGGCGGTCGGCGACCGCATAGACGGCTGCGGGATGATGGCCCATGCCGCAATGGCTGCTCTCGACCTCGATGCTCTCGGTCTGCGCGCCCGTCTTCTCCATACAGCCCTGCCAGGCGCAGACGCCGTCGGTGCGGCTGAAGACGGCGGTGGTCGGCACCGGCGGCGGGACGGCGAGCTCGCCGCCGAACTGCGGATCGACCTCGTCGGACTTCCGGCCGCTCGCCCATTCATAGACGCGCCAGGCATTGGTCGAACGGGGATCGCCCGCGAAGGGGCTGCCGAGCGTGATCACCTGGCGCACGCGCGCCGGCATCATCTTGGCGAGCTGGCGCGCATAGAGGCCGCCGAGGCTCCAGCCGACCAGACTGATCTTGCGGCCATGCTTGTCGCTGAGCTCCTGCACGAGATCGACCATCGCATGCTGCACGCCCTCGCGCAGGCCGTAGTTGCGGCCCTGGCGCCAGCCGCTTGCCGCGTAGCCCTTGCTGGTCAGAAACGAGCGCAGCGCGCGCGTCGACGCGTCGGAGGCCACGAGGCCCGGGAACACCAGCACCGGATGCCCATCGCCGCGGGGCGCAAGGCTCAGCAGCGGCAGTGCGCCGAGGAATGCGCCGAACTCGTGGATCGCGCGCCCTTCCAGGAACATCAAGGTGCGGGACGGCGGACGCAGCGTCTGGGCAGTAGCAGTCATCAATGGTCCCCTGGGCAGAATTGCTGAAAAGGCTACCGGTTGCGATGCCGGCAAATGGGTATGAATTCCAACACTCCGGCTTCTCGAACGTTCCGCAACGCAGCATGAATCAGCTAGGCGGCCGATGCCCGACATTCAAGCGGGTGAAACCCAAGGCGACAATAGGCCCGCGCGTGAATGCCAGCGTCCGTGACGCAAAAGTCACAACCACCGAAGCAGGAATTCTACGGAGTAGAGAGCAAGACCTGCGAGCCCGCCGATCAGCGAGCCATTGAAGCGGATGTATTGCAGGTCGCGGCCGATGTTGATTTCAATCAGCGAAATCAGCTGCGCCATATCCCACGCCTTGACCTGGTCGGAAATGAAGGTCGAGACGCCGCTCTTCTGATCCGCAACGAAGCTGCGCAGCACCGCCACCAGACCCTTGTTGATCTCGCCGCGGAGCTCGGCATCGCCGGCGAGCGCCTCGCCCGCGGCGACGAACATCCCGGCGAGATGATGCTGCAGCACCTGCGTCTCGCCGCTCGCGCTGCGCTCGATGAAGGAGCGCGTGTTGGCCCAGACGGTGCGGGCGAGATCGGCAAGCTCGGGCCGGGCGAGCAGATCGCGCTTCAATCCGTCGATGCGGTCGATATAGGCCTGATCGGTGCCGAGCCGGTCGACGAAGCCCAGCACCATGCGATCGAATTCGCCGCGAAACGGATGTTTGGGATCGCTGCGCACCTCGTTGAAAAAAGCCGTGGCGGACGCCACGATCTTGTTCACCAGAAACTTGTCGGCGCGATAGAGCCTGAGCAGGGTCGGCAACTCCGCGCGCACCTTCTCGCGGATCATCGCCATCGTCTCGGTCTGATTCAGCGTCTCGTGCATCACGCGCAGGAGATCATCGAACAGGATCTGATGCCGCCCTTCCGCGACGAAGCCGCGCAGCGTGCCGGCCGCGAGCGGCGCAAGGTCGATCGCCTGGAGCTGCGAGGACATGCGGCGAATGATGAAGGTCATCAGACCCGAGCTTTCCGTCGCGGAGACGGCCTCCGGCAGCAGGCGCAGCGCGAAACGCGCGAGATCATCGCTGCGCTTGCGGTCGCGCAGCCAGTCGGCGACGAAGGAGCCGAAATCGATCTCCCTCAGCTTGGCCTCGACGGGGCGGGCCTCGAGGAAATGCACCTGGATGAACTCGCCGAGCTTGTCGGCGATGCGGGCCTGATTGCTCTGGATGATCGCGGTGTGCGGGATCGGCAGGCCGAGCGGCCGCTTGAACAGCGCGACCACCGCGTACCAGTCGGCGAGCCCGCCGATGGTCGCAGCTTCTGCGAAGGCCGCGATGAAGCCGAACACGGGATGCACTGGCAGAAGCCATTTCGCAACGACGAACAGGGCAAGCGTCGAGGCCAGCACCAGCGTCGCCAGTGCTTTGACGCGGCGAAGCTCCGCCGCGCGTTCGGCGTCACCGGGGGTGTCGAAGGAGAAGGTAGCGGGCGGGGTCATCACTGCATCACCCTACTCGTCATTGCGAGCGAAGCGAAGCAATCCAGAGTCTTTCCACGGAGACGGACTGGATTGCTTCGCTTCGCTCGCAATGACGGCAGCGCAAAAAACAAAGGCCCGCCGAAGCGGGCCTCAAATTTCAGTTTGTACTCAGGGTGCCGTATCAAGCGGTCTTGGTGTAGACCTTGGCAAAGTTGTCCTGAGCGGACTTCGCACCGTTGGCAGCGAGCTTGCCGACATAGTCGGCGGTCGCCTTGGCGCGCGAGACGAAGACTTCGCCGCGGGCGCGGAGCAGGCTCGACTGGATCTCGACGGCTTCGCTGACCGACTTGGCGGACGCGAGCTTGTCGATGCCCGAGAAGAACGCCTCGGCGTCTTCATAGATCGCCTGCTGGATGTTGCGGCTGATCTTGCCGGCCTCGGTGACGGACTCGGTCACCGCGTTCTCGACGGCGGCGGTCACGCGCTCGGAGCCAGCGAACACCTCGGCAGCACGGTCCTTGGCGGTGTTGGCGGACTTCTTGACGAAATCGCGAGCGGCCTCGGGAACTTCCAGGTTCTGGATGTTCTTGAAAGCGTCCTTGAAGCCCTCGAAGGCAGTGTTGGTTTCGGTGGTCATGGGGTTCTCTCCATCCTCATTGGGTTGAGCTATGGGCTCACCCCGTCCTCATTGGCCCGGGGCACGGCTTGTATGACATAATTAATGGTGCGATGCAATATTCGTATTGCACTGCGATATCACGAAATCGTGAAAAGCCTTAATGGAAGGCAATTTGCCGCCTCCCTGGCCAGACGGGTTCCGGATAACGAGCCGGCCGCCCCTAATGCTGGACGGCACCCGGCAGCCCATAGGCCTCCATTTGGGCCTGCACCTGCGCAATATTGTGCCCGAGCACGACAATGTCGTGGGTCTTGCCGTCGACGTCCCGGACATGGTCCCGCAGCAGCGCCTCGGCCTTGAAGCCGAGGCTCTCGAACAAGGCGATCGCCGCCTGCTGGTCGACCGTCATCTGGACCGAAAGCTTTTCCAGGCCGGCGCCGAGCGCGAGCGCAAAGGTCTCCTGCGAGAGCGCCCGCCCGACCCCCTTCCCGCGCACGTCGAGGGAAACAACCATCCGGATCTCGCCGACATGGGGCGACCAGGAATGCGGATCGCGCACCAGCGTGCCGCAGCCGACGACCTTGGCGTCCCTGACCGCGAGCAGGCTGGTAATCGCGCCGCGCTCGATCTCCTTGACCCAGGCCGAGAGCACCTTCGGCTCGCTGATGTTGCGCGGCAGGAACAACAGATCATGGGTCGGCAGGCCCTTGCCGAAGGCCAGCATCGCGGCCTCGTCCGCAGGCGACATCAGGCGGATCTCGATATCGCCAGCGTCGGTCTTGACCTGACGCGGATAGGAACGCTGCTCACTCATGTCGATCTCTTCCCCAGCCAGGAATCCAGTTTCGGCCACAGCCGTTTCACAGCGTTGGCGCCGGCGACAAGCGAGACGTGACCGCCCTTCAGCATCACCTCTTCCTTGTCATCGGATCCGATCTTCGCGATCAGGTGTTTTGCGGCGTCATACGGCACGATGTGATCGTGCTCGGCGACCGCATGCAGGAACGGCACCTTGATGTCTTCGAGCTTCGCCGCGCGGCCGCCGACCGACATAGTGTCGTTGAACAGTTTGTTGTCCCACATCAGATCCTTGGTGATCGTGCGGAAATACTCGCCCGCAAGCGGCAGCGTGTCGGTCGCCCAGCGGTCGAACATGCGATACGATTTCACGAACTCATCGTTCCAGATGTTTTCCCAAAGCTGGATCTGGCTCGCCGTGCGCGAGGCCGGGCGCAGCATCTCGAACGAGGACAGGATCATCTCCGGCGGCACGTTGCCGACGCTGTCGACGAGGCGGTCGACGTCGAAATAGCGGCGGTCGGAGAAATTGGAGAACAGCTTCATCTCGCGAAAGTCGATCGGGGTGGTGAAGCAGATCAAATTCTTCATCGGCCCGTCCTTGTGGATCGAGCCGTAGAGCAGCGACAGCACGCCGCCGAAGCAATAGCCGATCACCGAGACGTCCTGCTCGCCGGAATCCGCCTGCACGCGGCGGACACAATCCGGGATGAAGTCGAGGACGTAGTCCTCCATGCGCAGGCTCTTCTCCTCCGGCCGCGGCGCGCTCCAGTCCAGCATGTAGACGTCGTAGCCGCGCTTGAGCAGGAACTCGATGAAGCTCTGACCAGGCACGAGATCGAGGATGTAGCCACGATTGGTGGTCGCCATCACGATCAAGACCGGTACGCGGTAGATCTCGTCGGACATCGGCCTGTAGTGATAGAGGCTCATGGTGCCGCGCGAATGCAGCACGTCCTTCGGCGTCGAGCCGAGCGAAGGGCCCGAAGTCGAGAAATATTCGACGCCCTTGATGCTGCGCTGGATGGCGCGCTGCACCTCGGACTGGATGCGATCCGGGATCGATGCGAGATCTAGTCCGGTGGCTGCATTCATGTCTGCTCTCCGCCCTCGGACGGCGGGCGCCTGGTGCGCGGCGGTCGCAATGCCGTATCGGAGCCCTGAGATACGCCGGAACGTGCCGCCATCTGGCTCAGCATCCACTTGATCTCACCGATCTGGCCTTCGATGGCTTGCAACCTTTCGGCAAGGCCAGTGACCTGATCGCGGCTGGGCAGGTTCATGGAGACCAGATATTTTTCCATGAGCTCGCCGAGTTGCTTCTGAGCACCTGCAGCAACCCCTCCCGCGCGGTTCATCGCCTGTGAAAACTCGGGCGACGACATGGCCTGGTTGGCGAAGGAGTTGAACCCCTTCTCCATCTCACCAACCATCTTCTGCCACATGGCGACGGGGTCATTGGTCTTGTCGGTCATCGGCGTCCTCCTGATATCGAGAGCTGCGATGCCCTTCTTTTTTCGCCATACCACACCGTTGCGAGGGAGCGGTCAACCGGCAGGTCGCGCGGTGCGGCGCACACGGCTTCTTTGCGGCGGCAAACCGTGCGATACAGCATCGATCAGCAGGAGGGAACGCGCCCGTGACCACCCATCAGCCGCCCCAGAGCATCCGCGCCAACGGCATCGACATCTGCTACGAGATCTTCGGCAACGACAATGCCGAGCCGCTACTGCTGATCATGGGGCTCGGGGCGCAGATGATCCACTGGGACGATGCGTTCTGCGAGCAGCTCGCCGTGCATGGCTTTCGCGTGATCCGCTTCGACAATCGCGACATCGGCAAGTCGAGCCATCTGACGGGCGGCAAACGCCTGACGCCGCTCGAGCTGCTGAAGCTGCGCTTTCTCAAGATTCCCGTCGCCGCGACCTACAAGCTGATCGACATGGCGAAGGACACGGTCGGCCTGATGGATGCGCTCGGCATCAAGTCGGCGCATCTGGTTGGCGCCTCGATGGGTGGCATGATCGCGCAGGAGGTGACGCTGTCGTTTCCAGAGCGCGTGCGCTCGCTCACCTCGATCATGTCGACGACAGGCAATCCGCGCGTGCCACCGCCGACACGCGAGGCCTCCGCGATGCTGATGGCTCCGCCGCCGCAAAGCAAGGAGGAGTTCATCGTCCGCTTCGGCGAGACCTGGAAGGTGCTGCGCGCCGGGTCCTTTCCGGAAGAGGAAGCGCTCGACCCCGATCGTGCCGAGCGCGTGTTCGCACGCGGCCTCAATCCGGCCGGCGTCGGCCGGCAGCTCCGCGCCGTACTCGCCTCCGGCAGCCGCAAGGAGCGGCTGCATGGCGTGAAAACACCGACGCTGGTCATTCACGGCACCGTCGATCCGCTGGTGCGGCCCGAAGGCGGCAAGGACACCGCAGAGTCGATTCCCGGCGCAAAGCTGTTGATGATCGACGGCATGGGCCATGCGCTGCCGATGCGCTTCTGGCCCGACATCATCCGCGCCATCGACAAGCACGCTCATGGGGCGGCGGCGCAGGCGGCGTAAACGCGACCGGTCTCCTCGCGGTGACCATGTGAGCTTCCGGTTACTCTCTTAACGTGAGCCGGCGCGAAAGCTATACAGGCCTCCCTCAATCGCAAGACAGAGGCTGCGGCCTCTCGGAGTTCACATGCATCTCATCGTCCGGCCCGTCGCAATGATTGCGGCTTCCATTCTCATGCTGTCCCTCAGCAACGGCGCTGCGCTGGCCGCCAGCGCGCAGGAAGAAGCCAACCGCGCCGCCGTGCTGGCCTTCTACGAGAAGGGCCTTAACCAAAAGGACGCCGACGCCGCCCTCGCCTATGTCGGCAACCGTTATGTCCAGCACAATCCGAACGCGCCCGATGGTCCGGACGGTTTTCGCAAGTTCATCGGCTTCCTGCGCGAAAAGTTCCCGAGCTCGCACAGCGAGATCAAGCGCTCATTCGTCGACGGCGACTTCGTCATCCTGCATGTCCACTCCGTTCGCGAGCCCGGCAGCAGGGGCCGCGCGATCGTGGATATCTTCAAGCTGGAAAACGGCAAGATCGTCGAACACTGGGACGTTGTTCAGGACATCCCGGAAAATCCGGCGAACAACAATACGATGTTCTAGAGCCGTAGCCCGGATGAAGCGCAGCGTAATCCGGGACCACTCTTTGCGGATCGACCGCCCCGGATTTCGCTTCGCTCCATCCGGGCTACAAATCGCCGCCTAGCTCTTCCGCGCAATCCAGATTACATGGCGCGCGCCGCCGCCTCGTCCGGTGGCCCGGACATTGACTTCGTTCACATCGAAGCCGGCGCTGCCGAGGCGCTTGGTGAAGGCCGGGTTGGGTCCCGACGACCAGACGGCGAGCACGCCGCCCGGCCGCAGCGCCACCTTCGCCGCTTTCAACCCGCTCGCATTGTAGAGTGCGTTATTGCCCTTCCGGGTCAGCCCCTCCGGCCCGTTGTCGACGTCGAGCAGAATGGCGTCGAAGGCCGACCGCTGCGCGCGGATGATCTCGCCGACATCGGTTTCCCGGATCTTCACCCTGACATCATCGAGACTGTCGCCAAAGACCTCGGCCATCGGGCCGCGCGCCCAGGCGACCACCGCCGGCACGAGCTCGGAGACCACGATCTTCGCCTTGCTCCCGAGCACAGTCAGCGCCGCGCGCAGCGTAAAGCCCATCCCGAGGCCTCCGATGAGGACAACGGGCTTTGCGACCTTCTCGATCTGCTTCGCCGCCAGTGTCGCGAGCGCCGCCTCAGAGCCCGACAGGCGGTTGTTCATCAGCTCGTTGGTGCCGAGCTTGATGGAGAACTCCTTGCCGCGCCGCATCAGGCGGAGCTCCTCGTCGGAGCCGGGGATTTTTGCGGTGTCGATCTTTTCCCAGGGAATCATGGGAAAGCTTTAGCACGATCGGACGAACAATCACCCTCCCGCCCAGACGTCCAGCACATAGCGGTTCTTCGCGCCCATCTCCTCGATCCAGCGCACAGCTGTGGCGGCATCGCTGCCGCTCTTCTCGCGATGGATCGCAACGAGCGCGGCCTTCACGTCGGGCTCCATCTTGCCGCCATCGCCGCAGACATAAATGATCGCGCCCTGCTCGATCAGCGGCCAGACCCTGTCCTTCTGCGCGGCAAGCATGTGCTGCACATAGGTCTTCGGTCCATCTGCACGCGAGAATGCCGTGAAGAGCTCGGTGATGCCGCTTGCCGCCAGCCCCTTCAGCTCCTCCGCGTAGAGAAAATCCTGGTCGGGATGGCGGCAGCCGAAGAACAGCATGGCCGGACCGAGGGCGGCGCCTTTCGCCTTGCGCGCAGCGCGCTCCTGGAGGAAGCCGCGGAACGGCGCAAGCCCGGTGCCCGGGCCGATCATGATGATCGGCACCGATGACTCATCCGGGAGCCGGAAGCCGGCCTTGGTCTCGCGCACGGTGGCATAGATCGCATCGCCCGCACGCCGGTTGGAGAGATAATTCGAGCAGATGCCTTTGTAGACACCGCGCCCGGAGGCGGCCGGCCCTTCGACCACGCCGACCGTGACGCTGCATCGCGCCGGGTCGACCGACGGCGACGACGAGATCGAATAGTAGCGCGGCGCCAGCAGCGAGAGCATTTCCAGGTAAACGTGGAACGGCAACTCGCAGGCCGGATATTCGAGCAGCATGTCGAACACCGATTTGCGCCCGGCCAGAATCTCGGTGCGATAGCGCTCGAGCGGCTCGGCCTCCTCGCCAACGAAGGCCAGCAGCTTAGGCTTGGTGACCGGGCAGCGGGTGTGCTCTGCCATGATCTGGATCTGCTTCCGTGTCGCCACCTGCTGCAGCTCGACGAACTCGCTGAGCAGGCGTCCGACCGAGACGGCATTGCCGACCGGCAGCTGCGCGCGGCGGCCTTCGGCGACCTGAAGCCTGATCTGGTCCGCCGGCAGGAAGCCGAAGCGACGGGCAACCGAATCCACCAGCGTCGGATCATTGCGCGGGACCACACTCAGATGATCGCCGACGCGGTAGGTGATGTTGGACGGCAGCTGCACCTCGATATGGCGCGTCGAACGCTCGGACGGATTGGCGCTGGACTTGTTCTGAAGCTCGTCATTGACCAGCACCTTCATCGCGACAGCACCGCCCTGCGCGACGATGGTGTTGACGGCGGTTACTGCGACAGGCTCGATCGCATAGAGCGGATCGTCCTCCGCGGTGCGGGTGAAATTCCAGTCGATGCCGAATTCCTTGGTGGCGACCTGCGCGGCCGCAGGGAACCATTTCTGGAACTGGCCGTCGAGATCGCTGCGCGCATCGCCTTCGCCGCGCGGATAGACCGCGCGCGCACCATGCTTCGACAATTGCTCGTCGATGAAGCGCGGCACCGATTGATAGGTCGCCGCCCAATCGCTGTTGCCGCAGCCGAACACAGCGTAGCGCACATTGGCAAAGGCATCCTTCGGCAGATCGTCGCCGAGCCATTTGACGAATTGCGTCGCATTGTCAGGGGGCGCGCCGTTATAGGAGGCGCAGATGATCAGCACGCCACCCTCCTGCGGCAGCTTGCCGACGTAATCGTCGAGCGGCCCGAGATGCACGGCAAAGCCGTTGATCTCGGCAAGGTCGGCCATGCGCGTCGCGAGCTCCTCGGCCGTGCCGAGATTGGAGCCGTACAGCACCAGCATCGGCGTATTGTGGCCGGGCCGCGTCGTCGGCTGACGAGGCGCCCGCGGCCCCGAGGACGCAGCTGCGACAGGACCGCCATAGGCGCCGCGCTCGCGATCGGCGCGCGGACGTACCTTGATCTTGAAGCCTTCCGGCTTCATCGTCAGCGTTTCCTTCAGATGCATCTGATAGCGCTGATGGTCGATCAGCTTGAAGCGCTGGAGGATCATGCCGAGCGCGAGTGCCGCCTCGTGCATCGCAAAACCGCGGCCGATGCAGGCGCGCTGGCCATTGCCGAACGGCTTCCAGGCGTTGATCGGCCGCTTGGCCTCCGCCTCGCGGCTGAAATTCTCGGGATCGAAGGCGTCCGGATTCGGACCCCAGACCGAGGGATCGCGATGCAGCGCCGTCACCAGGATGGTGATGAAGGTGCCCTTCCTAAGCCTGTACTGGCCGCCGCCGATAGTCTCGTCGTTCAGCGGCGAGATGCCATAGGCCGGCGCCGGCGGCCACAGCCGCAGAGCTTCCTTGAGGATCTGCGTGATGTAGGTGAGCTGCGTCACCTGCTGGTAGGTCGGCTTCGCGTTGACGTCGGGGCCGAAGACGCGGTCGACCTCGTCATAGGCCTTCTTGAGAATGTCCGGGTGCTTGAGCAGAGCGTAGAGCGTGTAGGACAGCAGGCCACTGGTGGTCTCGTGCCCCGCGATCAGGAACGTGTTGATCTGGTAGCGGATGTTGATGTCGTCAAGYTGCTCGCCGGTCGAACGGTCGACGCCGGTCATCATCGCGGCGAGCATGTCCTTCTTGTCGTCGATCCCTTCGGCGCTCTTGCGGCGCTCGGCGATGATCTCGTCGACCATCTTGTTCATGAAGGCGACGTCTTCGGCGAGCGTCTTCCGGCGCTTCTGCATCCAGAGCTGCTCGAACGGCAGGCCGCGCGTCATCATGATGGTTTCGAGCGAGCGCACCAGCGACTCGACGAAGGGATGGTAGTCGCGTCGATAGAAGGAATTGAAGCGGTACTCGAAGCCGCACAGGCCGATTGTGTCCAGCGTCAGCGCGGTCATGTCATGGACGACGTCGATCTCGTCGTCGGCGTTGAGCCGTTCCCATTTGTTGACGAGCTGCTCGGCGATATCGACCATGCTCGGGTGATAGGACTGCATGGCGCGGTTGCCGAACGGCTGAAGCAGGATGTTGTGCGCCTTGCTCCAGTTCGGCTCCCTGGTGTCGGCCGTGAAAAGGCCGTCGCCGCCGACCGCGCGCACGCGGCGCAGCGCACCGCGCACCGTCTTGTCGAAGCGCTTCTCGTCGGACAGCTCGTCGACGAGATCATGGCCGGAGACGACGACGATCGGCGAACCCATCATGTCGAGCCAGAAGATCGGCCCGAGCTCCTTGGCAAGCCGGGTCAGGTGCTGCACCGGCGCGGCCGAATCCAGCGACAGCATGTTGCCGACCACCGGCTTGGTCGGCGGCTGCGGAATCGGGTCCAGACGGTTCTTGGATGACATCGAAATGTAGTCCCCCTGCCTCAATGTCGTCATTGCGAGCGAAGCGAAGCAATCCAGAATATATCCGCGGAGGCAGTCTGGATTGCTTCGTCGCTTCGCTCCTCGCAATGACGCGTTCGCAACGACGAGCGCTAACCAAACCGCCTTCTACGCCATTCGATCAGCTTGGCGCTGACCTCTTCCGGCTTCTCCTGCTGCGTCCAATGGCCGCTGTCGCGGACCAGGTATTTTTCGAGATCGGGAATCAGCTTGTCCATGCCATCGGCGGAAGACGGCGGCAACACCGCGTCGTTCTCGGCCATGATCATCAGCGACGGCACCCGCACCGTATGATCGAGCCCTTCGGCGCGCGTCCAGTTGCGCGACATGTTGCGGTACCAGTTGATGCCGCCGGTGAAGCCCGTTCTGGTGAAATTGTCGACGAACACCTTTTTCTCTTCCGGCGACAGGATCGGCGTGCGCGGATCGTGCTTCGCGTCGTAAGCCGCAATCATCTGCGGAAACGCCAGATTGACCCGCGGCGAAGCGCCCACGCCGGCAATCACTTCCTCAGCCGGCGCATCGGGCGGGCGCGGCGCCGGCTTGCGCATGAACGCATCGAATGTCTGCTCGACGCGACTGCCGAAGATCCTGTCGGGTTCACGCGCCGGATCCTGAAACTGCACGATGTACATCTTGTCGCCGAAGCGAGCGCGCAGCAGCTCGATCGGATCGGCCCAGGCACGGTTGGTGTGAGGCGTGTTGATGCCGACCACCCCCGCAACCCGGTCGATGTGCCGCAGCGGCATCTGCCAGACGATGAAGCCGCCCCAGTCGTGACCGACGAAGATGGCCTTGTCGATCTGGAGATGATCGAGGAGCCCAACGAGGTCGCCGGTCAGATGTTCGATGTCGTAGGCCTCGACCGGCTCGGGCCGGTCGGTCGCGCCATAGCCGCGCTGGTCCGGCGCGATCACCCGGATGCCGGCCTCGCTTAGCGCCTTGATCTGGTGACGCCAGGAGAAGGCGAGTTCCGGCCAACCGTGGCACAGCACCATCGGCGGCTTGTCGCTGACCGGGCCCGCCTCGTAGTAGCCCATGCGGATTCCGTTCGTCTGCACGAACTTGAGCGGTGGCATCTCAATCATCGCAATATTCCTACTCTGCGGCGCCCTTGACGTCGGCCGCCGGCGGCGCGTAGGCCGCCTCCAGCGCGGCGAACTCCTCCGGCAGCATGTCGCACATCACCTGCACGTGCGGAATGATGTTGGCGCCGACGATGAAGCCGAAGTCGAGCTGGTCGCGATAGCTCTGCACGGTGATGTTGAGCGCCTGTCCATGCGTCGAGATCGACACCGGGAAGATGTGCAACAGCTCCGCGCCGGCGGCATAGAGCGTCTGCCGCGGCCCCGGCACGTTGGACACCGTGATGTTGGCCGCCGGCGGCAGCACATCCGACAGGTTCGAGCGGCTGTAGAGCAGCGCCAGAACCTGCACCATCATCGGCGCACCCAGCATCGAGATGTTGGAAATCTGCGGCATCAGGGCCCGCAACGGATGCGACATCTCCTTGGACTTGGTCGACTGCGCGATGATCGCCTCCAGCCGCGCCTTGGGATCGTCGATATTGGTCGCGATCGAGCAGATCATGCCGAACACCTGGTTGTTGGCCTCGGTGTTGCCTTCCTCGCGCAGCGAGATCGGCACGGCGGCGGTCAGCGATTTYGCCGGCAGCGTGCCATATTGCTGGAGGTAGCGCCGGACCACGCCGGAGGCGAGCGCCAGCACCACGTCGTTGAGCTTGCCGCCGGCCTGCTTGGCGAGCGCCTTTGAACGCGACAGCGAGATCGAGACGCCGGCAAAGCTGCGTTCCGAGGAAATCGTCTTGTTCAGCATGGTCGGCGGCGACACCATGCTGGCGAGGCTTTCCCGGGATTTCGGATCGGAGATTTTGCCGAGCACGTCGGAGACGCTCTTGACCATGGTCGGGATGTTGCCGGCGAAGCGCACCGCGCTCTCGATCTGATACATCGCATTGTCGAACAGGATCGAGCCGATGTCGCTCTTGCCCGTGCGCGGCAATTGCAGGTTCTTCGCGGCGGCCGAGGCATCGAGCGGCTGGGTGAAGAGCTGCTGATAGGAATCGAGCAGGTTGGCGGCGATGTCGCGCGGCTCCTGTCCGGGCTTGCTGCCCGCCGTCGGCGGATCGACCTTCCGGGGGGTGGGCGAGATATCGTAGATCATGTTGGTCAGCGCCGCCCCGGCGCCGCCGTCGATGGCGGCATGGTGCATCTTGGAATAGAGCCCGACCTCGTTGTCCTTCATGCCCTCGAACACGTAGAACTCCCAGAGCGGCCGGGCGCGGTTCAAGAGCTTGGCGTGCATCCAGCCGACGATGCGTTCGAGCGTGGCGCGGTCGCGCGGCTGCGGCAGGCTGGCGCGGAAGATGTGGCGGTCGATGTCGAACTGGTCGTCCTCGACCCAGGAGGGATGATCGATATCGAGCGGCGCCTTCTCCAGCCGTGCCTTCAGGATCGGTGCGATGTGCAGGCGCGAGACGATCATCGCCTTGAAGTCTTCGAAGAAGTCGCCCTTGTAGTCGTCAGGCAGGCGAAAGATCGCCATGCTGCCGACATGCATCGGCATCTCCGGCGTTTCCAGATAGAGAAATGATGCGTCCAGCGACGACAGCTTCTTACCGTCAGCCATAGTTCCCTCCGCTCGTTTCGACGGGCGCCTTTGCCGGCGCTTCTCGTCAGGCCGATACTGCCCGTTCCGGCGGGGCATATGCAATGGCAAACGGCCCTGCCCGGTCGAACGGCCAGAATTCCCCCTCCGGTTGCGCCAGGCGGTCCGCCACGGCCCACAGCGCCGCGGGGTTCACGCCGAGCCCGATATGGCTCGCCAGGTGCACCTCGATGTTCTCGGCGCGGTCGGAGGGACGCAACAAACAGGTTCGCCAGTTCACGACACCGTCGGCGCGCGAATAGATCGACGTCGCCGGCACCGGCAGATCGCCGGCGATCGCCTCGCGCAGTTCGGCGAAATCCTCGACACGCTCGCCGGTCAGCGCTTCGTACAGCCGCGTGGCGTTGGTCGCCCGCACGTCGTTGGCAAACGGGCTGCCGAGCGTGACGACGTAACGGACCATCTCGGGCGCCTGGAGCGCGAGATCGCGGGCATAGACGCCGCCGAGACTCCAACCGACCAGGCTGACCTTGCGTCCGCTCGTGGCGTGGATTTCGGCAAGGCGCTTGCGCAGGGCTTCCCTCATCCGTTCCAGCCCACCGAGATTGCGCCCCATCCGCCAGGCATGCGCCTCATAGCCGAGCTCGCTGAGATAGCGCCGCATCGGCGCCATCGAAAGATCGCTGGCAAGAAAGCCCGGCAGCGCCAGCACCGGATGGCCGTCGCCCCTGGGCGCGCGCATCAGGAGCGGCGACAGCATTACGCTGGCGTTGAATTCGAAAAGTCCACGGGCTTCGGCCAGCAGCAGGCCGAGGCTCGGCGGACGAAGCCGGCCCGACCCCTGCGGCTCGTCCGGCCCGGGCGACATTTATTTCTTCTTGTCGCCGCTGCGCGGGCTGCCGAGACCGGCCATGGTGACGAACATGTCCTGAAACCGCTCGGCGATCTTGGGATCGAAGGTGAACCAGCTCTGGATCAGCGATTCCGGCGAGACCTTGTCGATATTGGACATCATCTGCTGTTGCAACTTGTCCATCACGGCGGTCTGCATCGGCATCACGTCGGGTAGTCCGAAGAACTGGCGGGCTTCAAGGGGGGTGCAGTCAATTTCGATGTTAACTTTCATGTCCCCTCCAGATGAGATTCGAGCGGCCTGTCGCAGTATCGCCGCGAGACGGTGTGCAACGCAAGCGACCTGAGGCTGGCGGCCGGCCTTGCTTCCGCGATCGGCGGATATGGTCAATGAAATCGCGCCCGCCATGAGCCCGCTTCCTCGGCGCCCGGCGGGGCACGAGGGCCCCGCGGCCGGGGACTTCACCGATCGAAAGTCGAATATCGCCCGCGAACCCCTCGCCGCCAGATTGTCGGCCAGCATTGCTGCACAGCGGCGCAACTTGGCGCGTTCCTTGCTGGAATGGCGCTTGCACGGGTCGTGGACTCTGGGCAACATGGATTGGGACGCCCGCCGAACAATCAAAAATCACGGCGCGGCAGAGTGGAGAGGGTCAAGAATGTCAGTCGGTCGAACTCTGTTTGCGGCGACGCTCGCCGGTACGTTTGCGTTGACGGTCTCGTCGGCGTCGAGCCAGACGCTACGTTATGCCAACCAGGGTGACCTGAAGTCGCTAGATCCCTATACCCTCAACGAGAGCACCACTCACGCCCATCTCGGTCACGTCTATCAAGGCCTCACCGCGCGCGACAAGGACCTCAAGATCATTCCGGCGCTGGCGGAAAGCTGGGAAACCCCGGAGCCGACCCGCTGGCGCTTCCATTTGCGCAAAGGCGTGAAATTCCACAACGGCGATCCCTTCACCGCCGACGACGTGCTGTTCTCGGCCGATCGCGTCCGCAAGAAGGGGTCCAACATGCAGACCCGCCTTGCTCCGGACGTCAAGGTGATCAAGGTCGACGACTACACCGTCGATTTCGTCCTGCCCTCGCCCAATCCCATCCTGCATAACGCGTGGGATGTCTGGTACATCATGGACAAGAAATGGGCCGAGGAGAACAACGTCGTCGACCCGACGCCGGTGGCGGCGACCACGCCGAGCTACGCCTCGCTCCACGAAAACGGCACCGGTCCCTTCATCATCGAGAGCCACCAGCCCGGCGTGAAGACGGTGTTCAAGGCCAATCCCAATTACTGGGGCAAGGTCGAAGGTAACCTGAAGGAGATCATCTTCACCCCGATCGCCTCCGACGCCACCCGCGTCGCCGCGCTGCTGTCGGGCGAAGTCGACGTCATCGAGCCGGTGCCGATCCAGGACATCTCCCGCGTCGATTCGAGCCCGAACGCCCAGGTGCTGAAGGGGGCGGAGCTGCGCACCATCTTCATCGGCTTCGATCAAGTCCGCGACGAGTTGCTCTACTCCAGCATCAAGGGCAAGAACCCATTCAAGGACATCCGCGTCCGCGAGGCCTTCTACAAGGCGATCGACATCGAGCTGATCAAGACGCGCGTGATGCGCGGGCTGTCGACGCCGTCGGCGTTGATGATCGCTCCGGAATTGTTCCTGCTGTCCAAGGAGTTCACCCGGCCGAAATTCGACCCTGAAGGCGCCAAGAAGCTCCTGACCGAGGCCGGCTACCCCGACGGCTTCGAGGTCACCATGGATTGCCCGAACGATCGCTACGTCAACGACGCCGCGATCTGCCAGGCCGTCGTCGGCATGCTCGCCCGCATCGGCGTCAAGATCAATCTGCTGGCGCAGCCCAAGGCGCAATACTTCGCCAAGGTGTTGAAGCAAGGCGGCTACCAGACCTCGTTCTACATGCTGGGCTGGACGCCGAGCACGATGGATTCCCACAACGTGCTCTTTGACATCATGGGCTGCCGCGACGATGCCAAATCCTCGCGCGGCGAAGCCAATCTCGGCGGTTACTGCAACAAGGAGTTCGACGCCATCACCGACAAGGTGCTGGTCGAAACCGACACCGCCAAGCGCAACCAGCTGATCAAGCAGGCCTACGAAATCGGCAACAAGGACTGGTCCTACATCCCGCTGCACCAGCAGGCGCTGGCCTGGGGCGTATCAAAGAAGGTCAACCTGCCGCAGCGCGCCGACAATCTGGTCATGTTCCACTGGGCGACCAAGAAGGAATAGCGACAGTTGAACACGAGGTCCCGGCAGCGTCAGGCTTCCGGGACCTTTCCTTTTCCGGCTGACAAAGACGTCAGCCAAACGCACACCCAAGGATAGTGGAAGGCATGCTCGCTTTCACTCTTCGCCGCGCCCTTCAGGCCATCGGCGTCATGTTCGCCGTCGGCATCATCGCGTTCTCGATGTTCCGCTTCGCCGGCGACCCGGTCAACCAGATCGTCTCGATCGATACGTCGGCGGCCGAACGCGAAGCCGTGCGCAAATCGCTCGGCCTCGATGATCCCGTGCCGGTGCAGTTCGTCCGCTATTTCGGCAACGCCGCGCAGTTCAAATTCGGCGTCTCCTATCAGTTCCGTCAGCCGGTCTCTACGCTGTTGATGGAGCGCATGCCCGCGACGCTGGAACTGGCGATCTGCGCGACCGTATTCGCAATGGTGTTCGGCATCCTGATGGGCGTCTATTCGGCGCTCAAACGCGACACCGTGCTCGCCAAATTATTCCAGGCGGTTTCGCTGATCGGCATCTCGTTGCCGACTTTCCTGATCGGCATTCTCCTGATCTATCTGTTCGCGGTGACATTGGGCTGGTTGCCCTCGTTCGGTCGCGGCGAGGTGGTCAAGCTCGGCTGGTGGACGACGGGGCTGCTCACGCTGTCGGGCCTGAAGGCGCTGATCATGCCCTCGATCACGCTCGGCCTGTTCCAGATGACCCTGATCATGCGGCTGGTGCGCGCGGAAATGCTGGAAGTGCTTCGGACCGACTATATTCGCTTCGCTCGGGCCCGCGGGCTGACCACCCGTGCCATCCATTTCGGCCACGCACTGAAGAACACGCTCATTCCCGTCATCACGGTGGCCGGACTACAGTTTGGCTCGGTTATTGCATTTTCGATCATCACCGAAACCGTATTCCAATGGCCCGGCATGGGACTTCTGTTCGTGCAGGCCGTGCAAAACGTCGATATCCCGATTATGGCCGCCTACCTGCTGATGGTCTCTCTGATTTTCGTCACCATCAATCTGGTGGTCGACATCCTCTACACCGTGGTCGATCCGCGCCTGCGCTCGACCATCGGCCGCGCCGCATGAGGCAGCCTCCATGTCCGACGTAGTCGCCTCAAATTCCGACAAGCAGAGCACRCTGCCGACGCATGCCGCCCGCAGCTGGCTCAGCCGCGCGCTCGACAGCGACATTTTCTATTCGTTCCGCCGCTCCAAGCTGACCATGGTGGCGGCGGCCATTACCG